>CAJMOS010000042.1 GCA_905215015.1 uncultured bacterium
CGCACTCCGCCAGCCCGGCGTACCCCAGGCTGATGGTGGAGTCGCCGCCGTACAACAGCTTGTCGATCTTCTCCCCCTTCTCCAGACGGGCGAGGGCGCCGTATTGCCAGAGAATCGGGGCGGCGTCGCTCGGGGTACCGAGCAGGCGCTCGTGACGGCAGCGTAGCGCGCGATGGCACAGTTCTAGGCGGTCATCCAAGATCTTCCAGAAGCTTTGTTCGTCCTTGTGGGAGGAGCAGGCGACGTCGACCAGGTTGAGGGTGACCACCCCTTGGTTGAAACGGCCGTAATACTTGTGCTTGCCAGGCACATAGTTCCTGGCGTTAGCGATGTTGCCGACGCCCTTGTCGGTGAACCGGTCGGGAGTCAGGAACGAGCGGCAACCCATGCAGGTGTAGCAGTCTCCCTTCAACTCGAGCGCTTTCTTCTCGCTGATGTAGTCGGGAACCATCCGTTTGGCGGTGCACCGGGCCGCCAGCTCGGTCAGGTAATAATAGGGCCTTCCTGGCTCGATGTTGTCCTCTTCCAGCACGTAGATCAGTTTCGGAAAGGCAGGGGTGATCCAGACACCCTTCTCGTTCTTCACTCCCCGTATGCGCTGAACCAGCATTTCCTCGATGCAGAGGGCCAGGTCTCGCTTGACCTGTTCGCTCCGGGCTTCGTTCAGGTACATGAAGACGGTAAGGAACGGAGCCTGCCCGTTGGTCGTCATAAGGGTGATCACCTGGTACTGGATGGTCTGGATGCCCTTCTCGACCTCCTTGCGCAACCGTTTCTCGACAATTTCATGTTTCAGTTCCTCGGCGGGGGAGATGCCCAGGAGCTTGAACTCCTCCTCGGTACTCTTCTTGATCCGTTGCCTGCTGACGTCGACGAATGCGGCCAGGTGCTCAAGGGAGATCGACTGGCCGCCATACTGGTTCGAGGCCACTTGGGCGATGATCTGGGTGGCGATGTTGCAGGCGGTGGAGAAACTGTGCGGACGCTCGATCTCGGTGCCGCTGATCACCGTCCCGTTCTGCAGCATGTCGTCCAGATTGATCAGGTCGCAGTTGTGCATGTGCTGGGCGTAGTAGTCGGCATCGTGGAAGTGGATGATTCCCTCCTCGTGCGCCTTGACGATTTCCTGGGGGAGCAACAGGCGGTTGGTGATGTCCTTGGAGACTTCTCCAGCCATATAGTCCCGCTGGACGCTGTTGACCACCGGGTTCTTGTTGCTGTTTTCCTGCTTGACCTCCTCGTTCTGGCATTCCAGAAGCGAGAGGATCCGGGCATCGGTGGTGTTGGCGTGGCGGGCCAGGGTACGGTTGTAGCGGTAGCGGATGTAGGCACGGGCCACCTCGTAGGCTCCCGCCCGCATCAGCTCGGTCTCGACCATGTCCTGGATTTCCTCGACCGAGGAGGCCCGTGTGCCTTGCAGGCAACGTTTGGTGATGGTATCGGTAATCTGCTGGATCCGGGAATCGTCCAGTTCCGGGTTGGCCACCGCCTTGTTCGCCTTGCCGATGGCGATGGCGATCTTGTGTCCGTCGAACTCGACTTCCGTCCCGTTGCGTTTAATGACTTTCATGCTGTCTCCCAGTGTATGTGGTTGTATTTCCCGAGGGGCGATCTGACTCTGACAGTTGCGTACCAGTGGAGGATTCTCACCTCGCTTCTCCGGTCTCGGAAACAGGCCCAGTATAGCACGGAGCAATGCATGCGTCTACTAGGATTAGTATGACATATATTTAATACACTACATATAGTGTTATATAAGTTTTATATGAAGAGACATAACTCTTGGTTTGGGAATAGGAAAGGACCGGCTCAAGGGGGAAAAGGCAGGTCCTGCCAGGTGCAGGCGTAGCGTCTTAGACCTTCAACGGCTCGCCGTCCGGGGTGCGTCTGAGCTTGCGGTAGATGGTCGCCACCATGGTGCCGAAGGTGGCGCTTGCTCCGACAATCTGGCTGACTGCCTCCGCGACGAAGACGCCGTGGACCCCCAAGCCGACCCGTGGCAGCAACAGGGTCAGGGGCACGACCAGAATCGCCTTGCGGAAGAGCGAGAAGAAAACCGCCCGCTTGGGACAGTTCATGGCGACGAAGGTGTTTTGCCCTATGGTCTGGAAGCTCATCATGAAGAAGACGGCGAAGTAGATGCGCATGCAGGGGACGCAGACGCGGATCAGCTCGCTGTCGGAGGTGAAGCAACGCGCCAAGGCCACAGGGAAACACTGGACCAAGGCCCAGTTGAGCAGGTTGACCGATAGGGTGACCAAGGTGATGGTGCCGATTGTCTGGCGGATGCGGCTGTAGCGTTTTGCCCCATAGTTGTAGCCCATGATCGGCTGGGAGCTGTTGGCGAAGCTGGTGGTGGGGAGCGAGACCACCTCGCGCAGCGAATTGATCACCGCCATCGAGCTGATGAAGAGCAATCCTTCGGTTCCGCCGTAGAGGCGTAGCGTGATGTTTGCCACCGCCTGGGTCAGCGAGTTGGTCGCCTTGAACATGAAGCCAGGAGCTCCGAGAGCCAGGATCTTCCCGACTATCTTTCCTTCCCAAGAGAGGCGGGTGATGGAGAGAGGCCAGGACTTGGTACGTAGCGACTTGACTACCCAAAGGGCGCTGCAGAACTGGCTGACGACGGTGGCGACCGCCGCGCCTTTGATGCCCATGCCGAACGTGAACATGAACAGCGGGTCCAGGACGATGTTCAGCGAGGCGCCGATCAGGATGGTCACCATGCCGGTGACGCTGTGGCCCAGCATGGTGATGAAGGGGTTCATTCCCAGCGAAACCATGACGAAGACCGTGCCGGCTACGTAGATGGAGAAATAGGCGTCGGCATAGGGAAGCGACGCCTCGTCCGCGCCGAGCAGCATGAGTGCGGGACGACGGAGGAGGAACAGGACGACCGTCAGCGTCAGTCCCATGACAAGGAGCAGCGTGAAGGCGTTTTCCATGATGTGCTGGGCTTCGCCGTCGCGGTGCTTTCCCCGTTCGATCGAGCAGAGCGGTACCCCGCCCGTACCGCAGATGCCTGCGAAGGCGTTGATCAGGGTGATCAGGGGGAAGGCGATGCCGACGCCGCTGAGCGCCGCGGTGCCCACCCCAGGAATATGGCCGATATAGACGCGGTCGACGATGTTGTACAGGACATGGACCAGCTCGGCGACCATGACCGGCAAGGCTAGCCTGAGGACATGGCCGATGATGGAACCATGCGCATAATCTCCCGTTTCCTGCTGCATATGGTCATTCTCTCGCAAAACAGGGGCGGATTCAACCCGCGATGACGCTCCAGAGGCCTGCGAGTGCGACAAAGATATAGACGAGCGGTCTCAGCAGGGAGAGGGAAAGGTGGCGGAAGAGCAGGTTGCCGCAGAGCGTCCCGAGAAGGATGGCGGCCCACCCGAGAAAAAGCAGGCTCCAGGAGAGATTCCGGTAGGCGCCGTAGGCGAAGCGCATGGCCATGCTCTCCACGTTGGAAAGCAGGAAGAAGGTCTGGAGCGTGGCAAGGTAGGCCTCCTTCTGACCCAGTCCGTTCATCAGGTAGAGCGCCGCCGGCGGGGCGGAGATGCCGAAGAGCCCGTTGCAGATTCCGCTGGCAAGGCCTGCGAGCACCCCGTTCCGGGCTTTGGCCTGGATGGTCACCCTTCCCTGCAGGAAGAGGAAGAAAAGGGCGGTCAGGATCAGGAACATCCCCAGCAGCCGTGTCATCAAAGCCGACTTCAGGGAGATGGAGAGCAGGGTGGCGATAGCGCCGATCAAAAGGGAGGGGATGGCCAAGGGCCAGAGCACTTTCCAGTTGATGCTGGAGTGGTAGCGGACCACCAACGTCACCACACCTGCCATGGCGATGGCGTGTACCAGCGCGATGCTCTCGGAATAGGGCATCCAATGGGGGAAGAACGCCATCATCAATATCGGAGCGCCGAATCCGGTCACCGCCTGCACCATGGCTCCGACGAAGGCGACAGAAATCAAGTACCAGGGAGTCATGGTTCCAGTATAGACCGCATTCCGGGAAAAGGAAATGAAAAGGGCCTGCCGTTTCCGGCAAGCCCCCGATACATCAAAACGAAAGGCTCTCAGTCCTGAGCGGCGAAATCGCTCTTGCTGGCACCGCAGAGCGGGCAGACCCAATCATCAGGGATGTCCTCGAAAGCAGTACCGGGCTGGATGCCGCCATCGGGGTCGCCAACCTGCGGGTCATAGACATATCCACACATCTGACACACGTATTTCTTCATAGTTCAGTTCCTCCGTGTCACAAAGATACCCGAGAGCGGTGAAAACAGCAAGGTCAAGAATAGACGGCAAGGATATCTTTCAGGTAATTCGCGTATTTTTTCCTGAACCACGCCGGTTCGACAATCTCCACGCTTGCACCGCATTGGAACAGCTTCATCAGCAAGTCGATCGAGTTCTCGACATTCAGCTTGACCTCCATGCCCTTGTCGGTCTTGGTGATCGTCTCCTTCCCGTGCTCCAGGGAGTGGAAGACGTTCAGCGCGCTTGACTCCTTGACGTTCAGCACCAAGGGAATGGTATCCCCGCTGGCGTAGTCCAGGCGGCGCTCGGGAACCTTGAAGGGTTTCAGGTTGTCCGGGATGGTGTAGGTCTCGTCCAGGATCATGGCGCTGGTAATTGTGGCGATGTCGATGGTGACGATTTCCTGGGTGTGGCGCAGGCGGCCGGTGACGCTGATCGGGCTTCGGTGGTTGTTCTCGTCCTCACGGAAGCCGATGAAGTAGGGGGCCAGTTCGGTCTCCACTCCGCCGGCCTGCACCACCTTGACGATGCGTCCCGAGACCCAGCTGTCGATCAGCACCTCGAGCACCGAGTTGAACTGTCCGCCTGATTCCTGCTCGCGGATGCGCTTGTCGATCTGGTCTGCCAGGTTGCGGATGTTGTCGCTTACCTTCGGGGCGTAGGAACGCATGTTCAGCGCGATTTTCCGAAGGCCCGAAGCGAGGTGCGCGTTCTGGAACTCGGTGTTGGAGACCAGCGCCTCGGCGCTCATGTTCAGCGCCAGGCTTTCGTAGACCGACAGGTCGATGTTGGCCTCGTTCTCATTCTCCTTGATCTTGATCAGGTTGTTGTCCTCGTAGATGTCGACGTCATGGGTCTTCAGCTCGTCGACATATCTGCTGATGGTGGAGCGGTGCACGCCGAGCCTCCGGGCGATTTCCGCCCGTCTCAGCCCCTCGGGATGGCTGTGCAGAAGCAGCTCAAGCTGTGCAACGCGTTCTCCTTTCATGGCAACTCCTTTGCCTGATTCGGCAACTATATGCAACATATCTTAGAGAAATGTGTTGCCAATTGCAAGCGAATTGACGATTATGCAACAAGAGGTTACTGATGGAATCAGAACGCATGGAAAAGATAGAGGTCAAGCTTTCCTATCTGGAGGAGACGGTGGAACAGCTCAACGAGATTGTGGCCGCCCAGCAGAAGGAGATGGCGGAGTTGCGCGCCCATGGCGACGCCTTACAGAAAAAGGTCGCCGAGCTGATGCGGGACGAAGGGGAAGAGATTGCCAACCGCCGTCCGCCGCACTATTGACCTTATTCCGAATCGACTGCCAGATGGTTCTTCAGCTTGCGCTTGGCTTCCCGTTGCTCTTGCTTGAGCTGGGCGTTGTAGTCCTTCGTGCTGATCAGCGTCACCTGGTTGACCGACCGGCCGCTGATGAACTGGTTGATCGCGCATAGCGACTCTTCCGTCCCGGTGGCGTTGGGGTAGCAGATGAAACCGTGGACCGTCTTTTTCACTTCGAGGCAGTTGGCCGGGGTGTCGTTTTCCCTGAGTTGCTTCGCGTACAGCGCTCCATCATCCTTCAGCGGGTCGTACTCCGCGGTGATGACCAGCGTTTCCGGCAATCGGGACTGGTCCAGCCCCAGCATCGGCGAGAAGTTGGGGTTCAGGATATCCTTTGGTTCCTTGGCGTACTGGTTGATATAGAAGGCCATCTGCTTTTCGGTCAGCGTCGGGGAGTCTTTGTAGGTCTCGTAGCTTTCGGTGCGCATGCGCCCGTCGGTGACCGGGCAAATCAGGATCTGCCCCGCGATTGCCGGGCCCTTTCTGTCCCGCGCCAAACGTGAGACGACAGCGGCGAGGTTGCCTCCAACGCAATCTCCCATCACGAAAACCTGGTCTGGATCGACCTTCCAGTACCTGCTGCCGGCAGACGCCCACAGCAGGGTGCTGTAGCAATCCTCAGCCGCGGTCGGGAACTTGTAGGAGGGGGCAAGACGATAGTCGACGGAAAGGACGGTCGCTTGGAGCCGGTCGGCGAGACGGGCGCAGAAGATGTTGTACAGGTCCATGTTGCCGAAGACCCAGCCGCCACCGTGGTAGAAGACCACCAATGGGGTCACGTCGCTTACCTCCCGGTGGGAGCGACTACGGAACAGGTATCCGGTGATGGCGCCGCCTTCGACCGGGATGATGAATGTTTCTCCTTCGATTCCGCGAGGATATTTTCCGAGCAGCTTCCTGTACCGCTTGTTCAGTGGCGTGCTGTTGAGCTGTTGCAGTCGTTCGGGAGTGGCTGTCGAGGGGTCGAAGCCTGATTCCCTTCGGACTTTCTCCACGAGCTTCCACATTGCGGAAGAGAGCGCGTACGTAACCATAATATATTATCCTAGACTATCTCATACGACTTCGCAAGAGCAATTCCGATATGACTCTTATTGTATTTCTGTATCATCATCGCCCATTTTTGTGCGGTATTGTTGACGATATTGACGTGGGGAAAGCCCGATGCTGTGGGTGAAGGCGGTGGTGAAGTTGGCCGCGTTCAGGTACCCGACATGGTCGGCGATTTCTCCTACGGAATAATCCGAGTTGCAGAGCAGCAGCTTGGCCTGTTTCATCTTCAGGTCCCTGACGATTCTGCCCGGGGACATGTGGTAGAGTTCTTCGCAGAAGCGCGAGAGATGGCTGCGGCTGATGCCGGCCTCTTTGCACAAGTCCTCGACCGGCCAAGGACGATCGATGTGCTCGGTCACCTTCTTCCAGAGTGGCGCCATCCGCATGCGGTTGGTCCTGACCGAGGTGCTTTCCGTCCATCCGAGCGCCCGTTCCAGATAGATGAAGAAGAGCTGGGCGAACAGCTCGATCGCGCTGAGCGAGTTGATGTCGTTGTAGGACTCCTCGTTCAGCATCCCCATCAGCAGGTTCTTCAATTCTGGGTCCCAGGTGAATGGGACCACCTGCCAGTCGGCGAGCTCGCAAAACTGCAGGCGGGGGGAGTCCTCCCAGACGGTAAGCCAGAGCATTTCCCAGGGCTCCTTTCCTATCGTTTCTTCGCGATGGCCCTGTCCTCGGGATGCGCTGAAGAAGGCCTGTCCGGGGTGGACGGCAAACGAGGTTCCATCCTCGAGGGTGAATTTGCCGTTGCCCGAGAGTGTCATGACAAGCACGGCGAAGTGGCGGTCGCGCGTACGCTCACCCCAGAACCCTTCGGTGAGTATGCTGTAGCCGCCCTGCTTCACCCTTGCCGTGCTGAATGTCGGACAGTTGATGGTGGTGGAGGAGAGGTAATGCTGCTCGCAACTGGGAGGGAAAAAGAATTTCTCTAGAAGATATCGCATATCCGCAAGTATACATGAAAGATGAGACGAATTCAAAGGTTTTCTTTCCCTTTCGCCATTGCCATTCCCGGGCGTTTGTTCCATAAAAGGGTATGTCTTACCCGTACGACCCTTGGCAGAAATGCAAGACTGTCAGTGGCTTGGCCGCAGACGAGGTCATTTCGGCCCTTCAGAAAGAGATTCGCCGCGGTCACGCGGAGAATGCGGCAACGCTCGCCTACGAGATGTTGATCACCAGTGAGGATATGGAAGAGTACTTGTGGTACCGCCTCAAGACCATCAGCGTCGAGGATGTGGGATTCGGGGATGTCTTTGCCCCGGTTCTCATCGGACAACTTGATGTGATGCGCAAGACCTACCGCCACGCGGGAGACCGCGGGCTGCTTGCCATCTATGCCGTCCGTTACCTCTGCCAGTGCAGGAAGGACCGTTCCAGCGACGAAATGTATTGCTGGATCCAAAAGTCCTACCAGGCGGGAACGCTCCGTCCCCGGATTCCCGATTACGCGCTCGACCAGCACACGCTGCGCGGGCAGATGGCCGGCAAGGGAGAGGAGGATTTCTACCTCAATGCCGCGAAGGTCGTCCCTGAATGGGAAGGCCGGGATAAAACCTACCGTGAACGGATTTTGCAGTTGCTTGCGGAGAGCAAGAAGGAGAAATGAGGATGAAAAAGCGTGTTGTGTGCATGGCCTTGGCGGCTCTCGCCGGTTCCTTGGTCTATGCGGGCGGTTCCTCCGAGAAACAGACGGCCGCTGCGGCCTCCACCCGGAAGGTGGTCACCACCGAGGTCCGTGCCTCCTATGCTTCGGAGGAGTGGTTCAATACGATGAATGCGGATTTCGAGGCAGAGACCGGCATTCATGTCGAGGTGACCGCCACTCCGGGCAATGATGACGACCATGACGCCAAAGTCAACATCGACTTGATGGCGGGCAATCCGATCGACGTCATCGAGTCTGTCGGGCCGAAGAACTATACCATCCGCAACGAGGGAAAGTTCTTCATGCCGCTGAAGGACCTGGTGGCCAAGGCCGGCGTCGACGCCAACGCCCTGTGGGGGAGCAACCTTCCGACCGACCCCAACGGAGAGTATTACGGCATCCCTTTCAAGCAGGAACTCTGGTGCGTCTACTACAACAAGGACATGTTCGACGCAGCCGGTGTCGAGTACCCGAAGAAAGGGTGGACTTGGGACGATTATGTGGCTGTCGCCAAGAAGCTTTCCAATCCGAAGAAGGGGATCTACGGTTCCTTCATGCAGCCTGACTCCCAGTGGATGTTCCTGCTGGCGCGTCAGAAGGATGTGCCCTTCTACAAGGCCGACGGAACCAGCAATTTCGACGATCCTGCCTTTGCCGAGTCGATCAAGTGGTACAAGGAGCTTTCCTCGGTCCAAGGCATCCAGATGGGTGTCGCGGACCTGCAGGCGGAGAACGTCAGCTGGAACTACTACGCCCTCGCCGGCGACCACCTCGGCATGTTCTGCCAAGGCAACTGGTTCACGAGGCTCTTGAACAGCCAGAACGACTATCCGAGGGACTGGAAGTACGGCATCGCCCCGCTTCCCGCCAACGCGGATGGCAAGCGTAACCTGACCAGCATCGCCTACGCTTCCGTCAACAAGAACGCCGCCCACCCGGACGAGGCGGTCACCTACGTCCTCTGGCTGGCCCGGAACCAGTGGAAGTACGAGGGTGGCATCCCCGCTCTGGCGGCGTTGACCGAAGAGCAGCAGAACGAGGCGTTCAGTTCCACTGCCGCGGCTTCCAACGGCCAGATCACCGTCTCCGACCTGTACGATGCCTTGATTGCCAACGGTTTGGAGGGGACTCCGAGCGACATCGTCGGAACCGCCGCCACAGAGTACAACACCATCGTGCAGGAGGAGGTACGGGCCTACTGCATGGACCTGCAGCCGCTCAGCGAGACGATTGGCAACATCGTCAGCAGGGCCAACGAGGCGATTGCCAACGCCCGGTGACGGGGAGGGGGAAGGCCGATGGCATCGAGACAGGCGAGGGGAGAGGGTCGGACAGCCTATCTGTTCGCGGCTCCGTTCCTGTTGGTGTTCGCGGTTTTCAAGCTGTATCCGATCCTGTATGGGGTCGTGGTGAGCTTCTGGAACCGCAACAACGCCACCCGTCTCGCCGATACGACCTTTGTCGGCCTTTCCAATTATCAGAAAGTACTGGCCAGTTCCTCCTTCTGGGGGGGCTTTGGCCGGTCCTTGGCCTTCTCGCTGGTCTATACCGTCACGATCATGGTCCTCGGGGTGCTGCTGGCTGTCCTTTTCAACCGCACGTTCAAAGGACGGGCTTTTGTCCGTACCTGTTTCTACATGCCGTATGTGACCAACATGATTGCCGTCGGTGTGGTCTTCAAATATCTCTTGAACCCGACCCGCGGTCCGGTCAACGCGGTCTTCCGCCTCTTCGGGGCCAAGGGTCCGCAATGGCTGAACAGTCCGGTCCTGGCATTGCCGATGACGGCCTTGATCGGGGTCTGGGCCGCGCTTGCCTTCAACATCATCACCACGCTGGCCGCCATGCAGGATATTCCGCCTGAGCTCAACGAGGTGGCGGACATGGAGGGGGTGACGTTCTGGGAGCGGATGCGCCACGTGACGCTTCCCCTGATCGCCCCCGCCCTGTTCATGCTGCTGACCATCACGGTCATCAACTCTTTCCGCAGCTACACGACGGTCGTCGGCCTGACTGGCGGCGGTCCAGGGACCAAGAGCATGGTGCTCTCGCTCCAGATCTACAATGACGCGTTCCTTTTCCAGAAGTTCTCCATCGCCAGCGCCGAGGGAGTGCTTTTCACCTTGTTCATCGTCCTGGTGAACCATCTGCTCGCCAAAGTGAGGACCGCATGGGAAAGCCGGTGATCGATTCCAGAAGGCAACGGGTTTTCACCGTTGTCATGTGGTTGCTTGCCATCGCCATGCTCTATCCGTTCGTCATGATGGTGGCCATCGGCTTCCGTCCGGCGGGGCTGGCCTACAAGCCTCTTTTCAGCCCGGTGAAGCCCATTTTGGACAACTACCAGAAGGTGCTGTTCCACAAGAACTTCGGGGATTGGTACCGCAATACGGTCGTGACGGTAACCCTTACCATCGCGCTACGCCTGCTGGCGACCTTGCCGGCAGCCTATGCGTTCAGCCGTCTGCGTTTTCCTGGAGGGCGTCTGATCATGGCGGTCCTGCTCGCCACGCTGATGGTGCCGGGGGAGACGACGATGGTGCCCCGCTATATGTTTTTCCGCACGTTGCACCTGCTTGACACGTCATGGACCATCATTCTTCCGGAGATCAGCGAGGTGTTCTATTTGCTCCTGATGACGGAATTCTTCCGTTCGATTCCCGAGGATTTCTCCGAGGCGGCGAAGATCGACGGTGCCGGCCACGTCCGTATCCTTGTCTTGCTTTTCCTGCCTCTTTCCGGACCGTCGGTCGCCACGACGATCCTGTTCAGTTTCATCAACATCTGGAACAACTTCCTCGATCCTTTCCTGTTCATCAACTCGATGGACAGGCAACTGATCACGCCCGCCCTGCGCTTCTTCCAGGAACGGGGCGGCGCCAACGTTCCGGTGCAGCTCGCCGGCGCCACCTTGAGCGTGGTCCCGGTGATCGCGTTGTTCCTTTTCACGCAGAAATTTTTTGTCGCTGGCGTTTCATCGTCCGGCATCAAAGGATAAGAAGGTATTTGGTATATGAGTGAGTTCATGTCGTATGATCCGTGGGCCAAGGTCACGACCCGCAACGGAATTCCCGGTGACGAGATCATCTCGATGCTGCAGAAGTCGATTCGCCGCGGTCTGGAGCACAACGCTCTGGCGGCCGCCTATGAGATGTATATCACCAGTCCCCAGTTCGAGGACAAGATGTGGCGTCGCCTGCTTTCCATCAGCGTGGAGGATATCGGTTTCGGCAACACCGATGCCCCGCAACTGATCTGGACGCTGTACAATATGCGCAAGGAGTTTCTCTACCAGGATGGTGACAGGCCGATGTTCTTCGTCTACGCCATCAGGTTCCTTTGCAGGCAAAAGAAGGAACGCTCCAGCGACAATGTCAAGAACATGCTGATCAAGGACTTCGCCCATGGCCGTGTGGCCGAGGTGCCCGACTACGCCTATGACATGCATACGGTCAAGGGGCGGGCAATGGGAAAGACGGAAATGGACTTCCTGACCGATTCAAGCAAGGTCATCCCCCAGTTGGAAGGCGAGGACATCAGGAAAATCTGGCAGGAATACGTCGAATACTGCAAGAACGAGAAAAACGATACCGGCAAGCCGGAGGTTCCTCCGTTCGAATATAACAGTTGGCAGTATTGACTGTCTTGCCAAAGAGCCCAGTTGCTGATAAGGTAAATGCCGTATCGGGGCTGTAGCTCAGTTGGTAGAGCACCAGGTTCGCAATCTGGCTGTCATGGGTTCGACTCCCACCAGCTCCATCACGATCGCCATATGGTTCATATGGCGATTTTTTATTGGTGGGTTTCAAGACCGTCCCATGGGGTGAGGCGGCCTTGCCTGCTGTCACTTGTCCATGGCCTCCACCAGGTCCCCGGGCGCCGGTTCCCGGTTGGCCAAGACAGGCCCGTCCCCCATCACCTGCCCCTCGTACCGCCTGGGCGGCCTGAGCATCAGCCAGAGGGCAAGCACGTCCACCATGCCCCCGTACGCGTCGCCCTTGAAGAACACTCCCTTCTGGTCGCATGCCAGACGCATTGTATGCGGGCAAATCCCTACCAATCGCCAAGACGAATGAGGTCCTCTGTGGAGATGTCGGTGTCTCCCCCTATCCGATAGGGACTTCTCTTGGTATATTCAGGCAACTTGCCACAAAACGAAATCTTTCCGAGGAGCGCCGTATGCTGAGACACGTTGTCAACCAAACCAGAGGCCAAAAGGCAGTAGATGGAGCTGGCGTCCATCTTGTCCGTGTATTGGGGATCCGGAATACCTCCCTGTATGACCCGTTCCTGATGCTGGACGCGTTCGACAGTACCGATCCCAAGGAGTATGAGGCGGGTTTTCCGTTGCATCCCCATCGGGGTATCGAGACGGTTTCGTTCATCAGCAAGGGGCAGATGCTTCATCGCGACCATCTGGGTACCGAAGCGGTCGTCCATGATGGCGAGGCCCAGTGGCTGACCGCAGGCTCGGGTGCCGAACATGAAGAGTGGCCGGGTGGCAGGCGGCTCCTCGGAACCCAGCTCTGGCTGAACCTCCCAGCAAAAGACAAATTGACGGCACCTCCTGCCTACCATGGCATTGGCGTCAACGAGATTCAGGAATTCCCCTTTGATGGAGGTGTCCTTCGCCTTGTCACGGGCGACTATCAGGATGCGCACGGCTGGCAGGGGAAGTATCTTCCCTTGGACTTCTACGACATCCATCTCGAGCCGAACGCCAAGGTGACGGTTCCCGTCAAGGAAGGCTGGTCGGCGTTCCTTTTTACCCTGTTGGGCGATGTGATGGCCGGTGATACCCTCGTGAAGGAAAAGACTGCCGCCAAGCTGGGTGACGGAGATAGTGTCGAGCTTGGTGCCGGTGCCAGCGGGGCCGAGGTGCTGCTGTACAGCTCCAAGCCCCTTGGGGAACCGGTTGCCTGGTATGGACCGATTGTCATGAACACCCGTCAGGAACTGGCTGACGCGTTCCGCGAACTTGATGAGGGGACCTTCATCAAGAAACAGGCTGATTACAGCGAGACGTGACCTGTCGAGCAAACACAGGAGACAAGGAGTTTCTCGTGCACATCGCAATCGTCTATGCTTCCACCCACCACGGGAATACCAAGCGTCTGGTTGAGGCAATCGCGCGCTCGGGCCAGGTGGCTCTGATTGACGCCATGCGACATCCCGATGCCGACCTTTCCCCGTATGAGCTGGTCGGTTTTGCAAGCGGAATCGCTTTCGGAACGTACTATCCGCAGCTCATGGAGTTTGCCAGACGCCATCTTCCCGAGCACAGGAAGGTCTTTGCCCTGCATACCGCCGGCAGTCCTCGTGCCGGGTATGCCAAAGCGCTGCTTGCCTTGGTCGGCGAACGCCACTGCGACTGTCTTGGCGTCTACCAATGCAAGGGCTTCGATACCTTTGGCCCGTTTAAGGTGATTGGGGGTATCAACAAGCAGCATCCTTCAGAGGAAGAAATCAAGGGTGCGGTTGCCTTCTTCCACAACATCATCAAGGAGTGCCGATGAAATCCAAACGATATGCCCAAGTAGACGGAAATCTGTGTGTGGCGTGCGGAGCCTGTACCCACGAATGTCCGAAAGCGGCCGTTTCCGTCTACAGGGGATGCTATGCCCAGGTGGATGCCGAATCTTGTATCGGGTGTGGCAAGTGTGCCAACATCTGCCCTGCTTCCGCCATCGTCTTGAGACAACGGGAGGAGAGGAATGCCTAAAGCGCACAAGCATTGGTATGACTATCTGTGGATTTGGCCCATCGTCTTTTTCGCATTGGGCTTCTGGAATATCCTTTTTGCCTGGCTTGGCATGATTGATTTCATCGTTCCCCTGCTGTTTGCCATATTCGCCGGCGACAAAGGGTTCTGCAACCGCTATTGCGGGAGGGGCCAGCTGTTGACCGTCATCGGCAAGCAAGGGAAGTGTTCCCGCAATAAACCCACGCCCCGGGGGCTTGCATCCAAATGGTTCCGATACGGATTTCTGGCCTTCTTCTTGACCATGTTCGGCAACATGCTTTTCCAGACCTGGCTGGTGGCCAGCGGCGCTTCCTCCCTGCAAGAGGCGATCAAGCTTTTCTGGACAATCAAGGTGCCTTTCGGATGGGCCTACACCCCCGGTCTTGTGCCTGATTGGGTCGCGAAGTTCAGTTTCGGTTTCTATAGCTTGATGCTGACTTCTTTGTTGCTTGGGTTGATCGTGATGGCGGCATACAAGCCCAGGACCTGGTGCAGTTTCTGCCCGATGGGAACGATGACGCAAACCATCTGCAAGCTCAAGGCGCGCGAATAGGAGTGTCCATTGGTCCTGCATGCTTGGGTGAAACCATAATAGTGTGTGAATTGAAAAACTATGCTACCATGGGTCACATGGATACATTCATGATTTCGAAGGCTAGGAAAATGGGGTTGCTTCTCGCAATACTCGTGGCGGTCAGCCTTGTGTCGTGTGGTGGCGGTTCCCGTCACCCGGGCACGGAAGAGCTGTATGAAGATGAGATCAACGCCACAGTTGCCCTGCCGGCCTATCAGGTGACCAGCATTTCCTCGCTTTCCGTCACGGAAAATCCTCTTTGGGGTGTGGTGAGCCGGCTACAGGAGGAGCCTCCTCTCCCGACTACCCAAACCTCCGTGATAGAGGGAACCTACCGCTCTGCGGTCCTTGCTTCGGAACTTGACTCCTTGTTCTACGGTACGGTGACGCTTTCCGGATCTTTCTCTGGGAATAAGTATGTAAACCACCGTAGCATGGAGCCCGACGAATCTCGCACAGAGCGTTCGGATGACTTTTCCTGCCGGATTCGTGGGCAGGAAGGGTTTCAGGAGTTGGACGGAAGTTGCACCTTGCGTATGGGGCTACAGGGAATCGTGGAATTCGATGGGATGACCATCGCGTCCGAAATCAGTCCGGACGACTGGGATAGCCTCTCTTTCACGGAACGCCGGTACCTTGTGGTGCAGGAATCCCTCTACAGCAACTTGAAGGGGGGTGCGAGAAGCGTGCTCCAAGTGACCAAAGAAACCTTTGCTTCCGACATGGTGAAGGGCGTCTCGTATAGTCTTCTTTCCTTGGATGGAAATCGGGAGAGGGAGCGCAGCATCATCGCAGTCAACTACACCGGGGAAGGGCAGAGCCATGATATCCTTATCGACCGGTCCGGTGTCGACGGAGCTGTCGCTGTCTCCTATGTCATCGACCATGTGAAGTACGGGGAGTGAGAGGCTAGGGTATTGGTATTCTTTCTCAAAAAGTATTGAGGGTAACGAGAGCATTGATGCTTCCGGCAAATTCGCTTGTCCCGGTCTCGCCAATATCCATCATCATGCATGGACGACGTCAGCCATCGCGAGTTCGTCCTTGTCGAGAAGCAGGTTCGGGGCGGTGCTCCCTGGCTTGCCGACTAACCGCAAAACATTTGAAAAAACGAAGTTTTGCGGTTAAGCTGTGATAGGGAGACACTTATGCTGATCAAGCGGGACCTGTTGCTGCAGAAATTGATTCAGTATCGGGACAAGGATATTGTCAAGGTGATTACCGGTATCCGCCGTTGCGGGAAGTCGGTGTTGCTGAATGAAATCTATTATTCATATCTGGTTGCGGATGGAGTTCAGGATGACCACATCATCCGGATTTCCTTCGATATGAAACGTTGGGAGCACCTGAGGACCAGTGATGCGCTCTATCGATACCTCTGCACCGCTATGGCGGGAAAGGGGCCCTATTACGTGTTTCTTGACGAGATCCAATTGGTGGAAGGATTTGAATCGGTGGTGAATGACCTTGCATCGACTCGCAAGGCCGATGTGTACGTCACAGGTTCCAACTCCAGACTGTTATCCCACGATATCAGCACGCTGTTCCGTGGCCGCGGCATTGAAATCAAGGTGTTTCCGCTCTCGTTCGCCGAGTATTACGCATACCGGCACGGGGACAAGCAGGATGCCTTGGACGCATATATCCAGTTCGGCGGACTGCCCTATGTCGTCCAGGAACCAAACGAAGAGGAAAAGCGCTCCTATCTCGACATGGTGTTCCGCACCACGGTCCTGCGCGATGTGATCGACCGATACAATGTCCGCAATCCCGACTTGTTCATTTCGGTCGCCAAGTTTCTTTGCTTTGCAATCGGTTCTCCTATCTCGGCATCCCGGATCGCGAATACCTTGCGTGACAGTGGATTCCGAAGCGCCGATAACGAGTCGGTTTCCCGATATCTTGGCTACCTGCTTGACGCATTCTTGTTTTACAAGGCCGATCGGTATGATTTGAAAGGCCGTCAGTATCTGAAGACCCAGAGCAAGTACTATGTGGCCGATATCGGGCTGAGGAATGCGGCTACCGGCTATCGTCAGATCGAAATCACCCATATCATGGAAAATCTTGTATATATCGAATTGCTTCGGAGGGGATATCTCGTCGATATTGGCAAGAACCGGGAGAAGGAGATTGATTTCGTCGCCAGAAAACTGGACGGACGACTCTGCTACATCCAAGTGTCCTATTCCTTGCGTGAGGAGACGACCAAGGAGCGAGAACTTTCTGCCTTCCGTTTGCTCGATGATGGATACAAGAAGCTGGTCATTACGCTGGACCGCAATCCCTTGCAGAACCTTGAGAGGGGATATCTGATGCTCAATCTGTTCGATTTTCTGTTGGACGAGCATGCCATTGAGCATCTCTAACCGCAAAACATTTGGAAAAAACGAAGTTTTGCGATTAATTGACACAAAAGGCCCGTAGCTATCGCTCCACGGACCTTTTGTGCATTGAAACAGGTTACTGGAGGTATCCTTCAGCCTTGGCGAACTCGTAACCCTGCTGCTCCCATTCCTTGGCGCCAAGCTTGTCCAGCTGGGCGATGAAGGCGTCCCAGTTCTCCTGGGTGAGCGCTTTGTTGCCGGTGAAGAACTCGGCAAGGCCTTGCTCGTAGTAGGTCTTCAGGTCGGTGGAGGGAGCCGGCATGGCATCTTGGCCCGGGGTCTGCGTCCAGTCCATGGCCTGCATGTGTCTCAGCGTCTCGAGCGGACTGATCGTGCGCCCGTTCCTGCTGGTCCAGTCGGGATATCGGCTGGTGATCTCGACATCCGACTTGTTGTTGGCGGCGAGATTGCGAAGTTGCACGTACTGCTGGCCGACCGAACCGGTGAACCCCTGGGGACCATCGGTGCTGACGGGATTGCCATTTGCATCCAGCGTGTACTCGATACCCTCCCTACCGAAAACGCAGAGCATGTAGCCTTCACCGGAACCGGTCCACTCCATCAGTTGGACGATTTTATCAAGCTTGCCCTCGTCGACCGCCTTCTGGCTGACCGCCCAAATACGCTTGCCGGCAACGACCGGACCGACGGAGCGCTTATGGTCGGGGCCGTAGGGTGGCTCGATGACGATGAACTCCCCATCGGGGAAGTTCGCATCGAACGGAGCGTAGTTGTTCTTGGAATCCAGGGCGGAGAACTGCCAGCGGAAGCATCCGACACGTCCCTGCTTGTACTCGGCAGTGAAGTCATCCTGCTTGAGCGCCATCCAGTTCGGGTCGATGACTCCGCCGTCAATCATCTTCTTCATGAACTGCATGAATTGATAGAATTCCGGTTTCTTGATCATCAACCCGAAGGAAGCTGCATGCATGTCCCATGTGCCCTCGACCCCGAACGCGCCCATCAGTGGTTCGAAACGACGGCCGGGATATGCCTCGTAGTTGAACGTCCTGATATAGGCGCCGAACCCATAGGTGTCATCCTTGCCGTCCCCGTCCGGATCGTTGTAGGTGAAGGCGTACATGACATTGTAGAAGTCATCAAGCGTTTCGGGAACCTGAAGGCCGAGCTTGTCCAGCCAGTCCTTGCGGATGACAAGACCTTCGTTCGGGTTGACGCTCGAAGGGGTAGCCCAGCCGTAGTTTTTCCCGTCGCTGTAGGTCGTGTACTTGATGGCGGCATCGTCGAACATCATCGCGGTCCTGCCAGGCATCTTGCCGTACGTGTCGCTGAGATCCGCCAGCATGCCCCTTTCAACCAGGTTCACCCACGTGTCGCGGTCGGTCACCGTGAAGAAATCCGGAAGGTCATCCGCCGCGGCCGCCGCAAGCAGCTTGGAGGACTGGTCGTTCGCTCCGGCGGGAAGCGAATCAGCCTCCAGGTCGATGCCAAGCTCATCCTTGAGCTTCTGGTATCCGGTCCAGTCGTTGGGAAGCGGACCCACCTCGGCAGCCGTCGGGGAATACCACATGGTGATGTGGGTCAGACCCTGGCCCGCATCCTTCTTGTCCGCGGCCTGCTCGCTGTTGCCCATGGCCCCGACAGAGGCCAGAGCCGCTGCCATCAGCAGCATGGATGTCATTACGTGTTTTTGCATTTTTCATGCTCCTTAGCAAAATCAATGGGTTTTCCGGTTCTTTTTGAACGAGGAGAGCAACTTCTCCGCCTGCGCTTGCGTGAGCGCGCATGCCCGTCGGTCCCTTGTAATCGGATATGGAGCCACCACGTCGTATTCGGCAAAGGTGAAGGGATCGTCCTGCCCGTGCCAGAGCGCATACCCGTCGGGGTGGATATGCGTCCCATAGCGGCAGTGGATGAAGGTGGCTTTGCCTTCCGGCCTCCATGGCCGCATCAGATAGACCGAGCCGTCCGGGGTGTCATGGCTGGTGAACACACAGTGGTCGAAGACCAGCCCGCGGTCCTTCTGCCAGCCTGACGGGGCGGTGACATAGCCCTCGCCGTTGGAAATGACCGTGCAATGTGCAAACAGCGCATCTCCTCCGCCGAAGATGAAATCGACATTCCCCTCGATCGTGCAGCCTTTGAGCAGGGTGGTCGTCATGTTCCGTGGGGTGAGCATACGGGGTCCGTAAAACCCCTCCCGCTCCCTCGGCTCGGGAGGCAACGGAGCCAGAAACAGGGTGTCTTGATGGGCGGTGAGCGTCACGTGCTCGAGCTCGGCCTCCCGCACATCGATATACAACGCGACCGCCTGGCCGATCGTCGTCCCGTATCCCGCGTCGTTGATGATGGACAGCTGGCTGAGACGGAGTCTCTCGCCGGAGAAGAAGGCGGTGGCGGAGCGGAACGTTCCTCGCTTGCGGCCTTCCTCCAGCATGGTCTTGCCTGCGTCGCCATGGATGATGGTGGTCTTGTCCGCTCCCGCGCCAACCAAGGTGATGTCGTGCTTGTCGGAGAAAAGCTTTTCCCGATAGGTCCCCGGCTGGATTTTGATGACGGCCCTTGTGGCATAAGGGACCGCGTCTAGCGCCTGCTGGATGGTCGTGTAGTCCCGTTCCAGCCCTTTCCCTACAGTAATTGTCATCGTATCGTCCATAGCCCGCATCCTGCTGCTTTGCACGCGCTTACTTGGAAAGTAAAGACACGTCAAAGTTCTTCGTTGTCATACTATAGAATTAAACAGTTTAGAATTGAAATGAAAACACATAATATGATTGAAGCACAAATTTTCCACGAAGTGAACAAGGAAGGACAGAACGGAAAATCCAGCCTAAACGACCTTTTGTGTAAATTGTTTCAGTATTGCGAAATTTGTTTATTCTACATCGATTTTTTTTCTTTCTTTTGTTGCGGACAGCCAAAAACGACATATACAATGGGGAAAGAAAACCTGAGGAGGTTTCACATGAAAAAAGCACTTGTTGTGTTGAGCGCTTTGCTGGCTTGTGGCGCGCTGTTCGCCCAGGGTCAGAAAGAATCCACCGCCGCCACGCCGGCTTCCGCCGGGGTTCCCGGGTATGATGACGCGCTTGTCAACGCCGCCAAGGCCGAGGGCGAGCTGGTTGTGTATGGCTCCTGCGAGGAAGAGTACCTGAACGCTGCTTGCGACAACTTCGAGAAGCTGTTCGGCATCAAGGTCAGCCGCCAGCGCCTTTCCACCGGCGAGGTCCAGGCGAAGATCGAGGAAGAGAAGGGCAATCCTTCCGCCGATGTCTTCTTCGGCGGCACCACCGATCCGTACAACATGCTGGCGGGCGAGGGCCTGCTGGAGCGCTACGACGCCAAGAACGCATCCCATATCACCAAGCCGGTCTACAAGCAGAAAGACAACCTGTGGTACGGTATTTACACCGGTATCCTTGGCTTCATGTACAACAAGGACGAGCTTGCAAGACGCAACCTCAAGCCGCCCAAAGATTGGGCTGACCTGACCGACCCGAAGTACAAAGGCCTGATCTGGATGTCCAACTACAACACCGCCGGCACGGCCAAGCTGATCCTGAACACCGTCATCCAGAAGTACGGTCATGACGAAGGCATCAAGTACCTGGTCGCCTTGGACAAGAACATCGAGGTCTACACCAAGAGCGGTTCCGGTCCTTCCAAGAACGTCGGTATCGGCGAGTGCACGATTGGTATCGGATTCCTCCACGACGGTATCTACCAGATCGTGGACAACGGCTATGCCAACATCGGTCTGGTCATTCCTTCTTCCGGCACGTCCTGCGAGATTGGTGCGACCGCCATGTTCAAGGGGGCAAAGCATCCCAACGCCGCCAAGCTGTGGCTTGAATACGCGCTTTCGCCCGACTGCGTGAACCAGGCGAAGAACTTCGGTTCCTACCAGTTCCTGGTCATCGACAACGCCGAGCAGCCCAAGCAGGCTACCGAGTTCGGTCTTGATCCCAACAACGTCATGGATTACGACTTTGACGACGCGACCAAGAACACCAAGCAGTACATCAGCGACATCATGACTGCCTTGGCGAACTCTGGCGCCGACTTGAACGAAGGCCGCTTGCAGGTCAAATAACAAGGTTTCACGCTGAAAGAGGGTGGTGGGAGGACACCATCCTCTTTCACGTGCTGTATGCATACTCGTTACGAGGAGTTCTCATGGCTACAAGACAAGGTTCGGCGCTGGACAGGAAGAAACTGCTCGCCGATCCCATCATGGTGACGACAATCGTCGTGCTGATTGCCTTCCTCACCCTGTTTATTTTGTATCCGCTCGCGATCCTGCTGGTCGACAGCGTGGTCGCGGACGGCAAGCTGTCATTCAGCAATTTCACGCGGATCTTCCATATGCCCAACTTCACCAAGGCGATCACCAACACGCTTCGTGTCGGTTTTGTCGTGGGTCTGATCTCCACGGCGATCGGCCTGCTGTTCGCCTATGTCGAGGTATACGTGAGGATGGGAAGATGTGTCGGAGGACTGTTCCAGGTGGTATCCCTGCTGCCTGTCGTCTCACCCCCGTTCGTCCTTTCCCTGTCCATGATCATGCTGTTCGGGAAGGCGGGCATCATCACCCGGTACGTGATGGGTATCTACGACCACAGCGTCTATGGCTTCTGGGGCATCGTCATCGTCCAGGCGATGACCTTCTTCCCGGTCTGCTACATGATGCTCAAGGGGCTGCTCAAGAACATCGATCCGTCCTTGGAGGAGGCCGCCCGCGACATGGGCGCGAGCCGCTTCAAGGTATTCACCAGCGTGACGCTTCCGCTGATGCTGCCTGGTCTCGGCAACGCTTTCCTGGTCACCTTCATCGAGTCGATCGCCGACTTCGCCAACCCGATGTTGATCGGTGGTTCCTACGATACGTTGGCGACGACCATCTACCTGCAGATCACCGGCAACTACGACAAGGCCGGCGCTTCCGCGATGGCGGTCGTCCTGCTCTCGATCACGATGCTGATGTTCATCGTCCAGAAGTACTATCTGGAGGCCAAGTCCACAGCGACGCTGACTGGCAAGGCGTCGAGGGCCCGCATGCTGATTGTCGATCCCAGCGTGAAGATTCCCCTTACCATCTTCTGCTCGTTGGTCTCGATTTTCGTCATCGTCATGTACCTGTGCGTCCCCATCGGCTCCCTGTTCCCGACCTGGGGCTACAAGTTCTTCCCGCTGACCGGCAAATGGTTCCAGCAGGTCTTCACCAGATACCGTGGCCTGAAGGCGTTCAAGGACTCGTTCGTCCTGTCGCTGATCGCCGCGCCGATTACCGCCTTGCTGTCGATGATCATCTCCTACCTGATCGTCAAGCGGAAGTTCGCGGCCAAAGGGTTCATCGAGGTGGTCTCCATGCTGGCCATGGCCGTTCCCGGTACCGTTCTCGGTGTCGGCTACATCCGTGGTTTCGCCGGTGGCGTTTTCCGCACCGGCTTCCTGCAGGGGATTTACGGTACCGGCTTGATTCTGGTCATCGTCTTCATCGTCCGTTCGCTTCCGACCGGAACACGCAGCGGCATTTCCGCTCTGCGGCAGATAGACAAGTCGATCGAGGAGTCGGCGTACGACATGGGCGCTGACAGCCTGAAGGTGTTCACGACCGTCACCCTTCCGCTGATCAAGGACTCGTTCCTCAGCGGTCT
>CAJMOS010000043.1 GCA_905215015.1 uncultured bacterium
ATGTAAAAAAGGCATTTCCCTCTTATGGAGGTGCAAAAGAATTCTATGCAGTGAATGGTATAGATTTATCAATCAATCCAGGCGAACTGGTGACATTGCTAGGTCCATCGGGGTGTGGAAAAACCACTACTCTGAGAATGCTTGCTGGTTTTGAGATTCCTACTGAAGGCAATATCATCATTGGTGGTAAGGATGTGACCAATATTCCCCCTAATAAGAGAAATATTGGTATGATGTTCCAAAGTTATGCTCTGTTTCCACATCTCGATGTATATGACAACATCGCCTACGGTCTCATCATCCAGCGTCGCCCCAAAAAAGAAATCGACCAACGAGTTCATGAGATGGCAGAACTGATGCAGATAAGTGATTATGTCGATAGAATGCCAAACGAAATTTCTGGTGGACAGCAACAACGCGTTGCTCTAGCCCGAGCTATCATTGGAGAACCTCAAGTTCTGCTTTTTGATGAACCGCTCTCTAATCTGGATGCAAAACTTAGAGAGTATATGCGAGATGAACTTCGAAAAATCCAGAAAAATGTGGGAATCACTAGTATGTATGTGACCCATGACCAGTCTGAGGCAATGGCAATCAGCGATCGCGTTGTCATTATGAAAGCTGGAAAAATTGAGCAACAAGGCACTAGCAAGGATATTTATTCCAATCCTATCAACAGTTTTGTGGCCAACTTCATGGGAAAGGCTAATTTTGTAAAAGTTGAAACTTTCTCAAAACAGACGAGCTCAGATATTGCATTGGCTACGATTTTGGGAAAGACAATGCCTATCAAGTTCGCATCGGGATTTGAAGGTGGTGTTTGTCTAATTAGGCCAGAAGATATCTCCTTCGATTCGGAAGGTGAGTTGGAAGCACGTGTTGTCCGAAGTTCGTATTTTGGTAGTTCAATCGAATATGAACTCGTGATGCCTACGGGAGAACACCTGGTCAAAACCGAATCAGCTGATACGGAGCATATTCATGCGGAGGGATCCGCGGTAAAGGTTCGTTTTGCTACAAAAAGACTGAGACTTCTTCCAGAAACTAGGTAAATATATGAGCCAATTTGATGAATTTCTTTTGAAGGCGGAGGAAGCTGCTAAGAAAGCTGGGGCATTTGTTCGTGACCATAGCCATGATAGACACAACATCCAAAAAAACAGAAATATGATTTTGTAACCGAATCAGATACAGGAAGTGAACAGATTATCAGGAATTTCTTATCCCATGCATTTCCTGGGCATCTGTTCTTTGGAGAAGAAGAAGTTTCTGCCTCTCCTAAGCCAGAGGACCAGATTATTGCTCAGTTCCCTAAAGGAGCCTACATTTGGGTGATTGACCCTATCGATGGAACAACCAATTTCATTAGGGGAATTCCTTCATATGCCATTTCCATCGCTTTGATGAGAGATGGAGAAATTCTTGTAGGGGTTGTATATGACCTTTCTCTTAATGAACTCTATGCTGCTGCGAAGGGATCCGGGGCATTTTGCAATGGAAAGCCAGTTCATGTTACGCAAACAGACCGATTAGAGGAGTTCATCATCTCCACCAGTTTTCCTGCAGCGGATATTCTCGCACGAGAGAAAGTGCTAAAAGAAATCGAAAAACATGAGACTAAATTCAATTCTCTTCGTATCTGGAATTGCGCTTCTCTGGGGGTTGTCAACGTTGCATGTGGAAGAGTGGATGCACATATTGAGATTGGCATCCATCTCTGGGATTTTGCTGCAGGGGCTTTGATTGTCCAAGAAGCTGGAGGAACATTCACGGATATCGATGGTATGCCGTTCCATGCCTATCAAAAGCATGTATTAGTATCGAATGGAAAACTTCATGCTGGTTTTGTTCATACATTATTGTCAGATGGGTTCGCCAGTTCACCAAATACATAGCAAAAGAATATATGTGGTGGAGCAAGGCGGAAGATGTCCTTGGCTAGTACGTTATTGATGAAGGTGGTGCCATCTTCCTCACAGGAGAAGTCGATTCCCCTCTCCTGGGGGAGCAGGACATCCCACGAGGGGAGCATTCGCGCGAATTCCGCGCGTTTGTGGGCATTGCCACTCGCTAGCATGATTTCCATATGCTACTCAAGATAGTCCTTTGGCGTGAGCACGTCCAGAGCATCCCGCATGGCATGTCTCCATGTCGTGATGCTGTGGTGGATCGAGCTTGTCGTCACGCCGAGAATCTGGCCGAGCTGTGAACGGGAGATGAAGATGCACTTCCGTTTTTCCAGCTCTTCAAGATTTTTTCTCCAGGCCGACAAGTTGAACTGGTATCGGGTTTGGATTTTCTTTCGGGATTTTTTCCTTGTGGTCTCCGTGATTTTCCTTCGGTAGCAATTGATTTGGAAGAAACGGAAACCGATCCGTTCAAGATGGGCGTTGTATGCCTTCCGCTTGTTGAAAAGTAGTTGGTCGAGCGCGGCTAGGAAGTCGGTCAGAAGATGTTCCTCGCATCCCAAAAGCCTGCTTAGCAGAGAGGTGTGGTGCGCGAGCGCGTAGGAGGGGTCCAAGGCGCAGGAGAGCAGCAGGCCTCGCCTGCAGGTATCCTGATGGAGGGACGCCAGCAAGGTCTGGATGGCGGGGTCG
This sequence comes from uncultured bacterium, assembly GCA_905215015.1. Classification (GTDB taxonomy): domain Bacteria; phylum Spirochaetota; class Spirochaetia; order Sphaerochaetales; family Sphaerochaetaceae; genus RUG023. Next base: position 2,598 of record CAJMOS010000043.1, read on the forward strand.
CGCCCTTGTGCGGTTGTCGGCCCTTGGCCGAGCAACGTCTGGTAGACAACAGGAAACTCGTCCTGGCGATACAGCGTTCCGCCACAAAGTTCCTCTGCATGCCCTTGGTAATGCATATGTGGCGCGGAGACAAACAGGATGTTGCGACGCCTCCCTTCCTCTTCGTACATCATTTGCCGGAACGGTATGATGCGCTTGCGGATGATGCACATGATGTAATATCCGTAGTTTGTCTTCGGAACGAACATGTCGATATAGCGGTCAATCGAGCCCTCGCAGTACAGCAGGAAGGAGGAGCAGTGTTCCTCCTGTATCAGGTGGTATTTGTAGGGCAGACGGTAGAAAAGCTCCATCGTCTTCTGACGGACCTGTACACGCAAGGCTTCATCCTCCGGGTGTTGCTGGCACCTAAGGACAAGCAGGGAAAGTGCATCCATAGAAAACCTCCAGGTGTCCTATGGATTGCAAAGGTGATGCCAATTATTTTGTGAGGAACAACTCTACTTGCCGCAAAAAGTTGTCGCGGGTGGTGAAAAGATCGCCCTTCACGGTGAAGCCGCTGGCGTGCACATGGCCGCCGCCACCGAAGAAGGCTGCAACCCGTCCCACGTCGATGGTGCTGTCGTGGCTGGCTCTCAGACCGGCCTCGACCGTGCCGTCTTCCTTTTCCTTGAAAAGGGCGACCGCCTGTACCCCGGCGATGGAAAGCATCTGGCTGTAGAAAAGGTCGCTCGGTTTGTCGCAGAGGAACTTTTCCTTGTCCTTCAGCCACGTGTACGTGACCATCACCTTGCCGTCAAGGTAGGATTCCGCCCGGTCTATCAGGATCCCAAGGTATTTGATGAAGGAGAGGCTTTTCCCTCCATTGATCTGCATGTAGACCTGGTTGGGGGATGCTCCCTTGGCGACCAGGCGGGAGACCGAATCGAGGGCCTCGGCCTGGTCGGGCTGCAGAAAGCGGAAGAAGCCGGTGTCGGTTGCGAATCCGAAGAAAAGCTGTTTGGCCGCTTCTTCCGGAATCCCGATCTGGAGTGTCTCGAAAAGATGCTGGACGAGCAGGGTGGTGGAAGGAGAGTCCGGGACGATATACAGGTCTTGTCCCCAGCGTATTCCGCTCGCGTGGTGGTCGATGACAATGACGTGCAGGTCTTTCACCTGCTCGTACAAGGTGCCGATCCGGTCGCTGGTGGAACAGTCCACAATCACGACGGTCGGTTTTCCTGCCAGATACGCTTCTGGAATCTGGTCGGCAAACCGGCCTCGCAAGGATTGGATTTCCTGCCGTTCGAAAGGACCGACGTTGGCAAGCAACACCTGCTTGCCGAGCGCCTTGAGAAGGAATTCCATCCCCAGCTCGCTGGAGATACAGTCCCCATCCGGACTCTTGTGCCCGATGACGATAAAGGAGCTGTCCTCCTTGAGATGGGTGAGGATCCCTTGCGGGATGGGCGGGAAGAGGCTCACAGAGCGATCTCCTTCCCATCCGTTCCGATAATCCTGGGATTCTTGTGGTCGAGGACCGACTCGCGGGAAACGATGACCTGCTTCACATTCGGAATCGAAGGAATCCGATACATGATATTCATCATCATCCCTTCGACAATGGACCTGATGCCACGGGCTCCGGTGTTCTGCTCGATTGCCTTCTGGGCGATCGCATCCACCGCGTCGTCATCGAAAACCAAGTCGATGCCGTCGATCTTGAAGCTCTGCTGGTATTGCTTGAGCACCGAGTTCTTCGGTTCGGTAATGATCCTCTTCAGGTCTTCCTTGTTCAGGTTGTCCAGCGCGACATGGATGGGCAATCTGCCGATGAACTCGGGAATCAGGCCGAACTTGATCAGGTCGTCGGGAACAAGCTGCGCGTACAAGTCGTGAAGGCTCCGTTTGGAAGCATCCTCGACCTTGGCGCCAAAGCCCATGGAATGGGTGCTGACACGTTTCTCGATCACCTTGTCCAAACCAACGAAGGCTCCTCCGCAGATGAAAAGGATATCCTTGGTGTTGATGCGGATCATCTCCTGGTTCGGATGCTTGCGTCCACCCTGTGGCGGAACCGAAGCGATCGTCCCCTCGATGATCTTCAGGAGCGCCTGCTGCACGCCCTCGCCGCTGACGTCGCGGGTGATGGAAGGGTTCTCACCCTCCTTCTTCGCGATCTTGTCGATCTCATCGATGAAGATGATGCCATGCTCCGCCGCGGCGACGTTGTCGTCCGCGTTCTGGATCAGCTTCAGCAGGATGTTCTCGACATCCTCGCCAACGTAGCCGGCTTCGGTGAGCGTGGTGGCGTCGGCGATGGCGAAAGGCACCTGGAGCTTGCGGGCAAGGGTGCGGGCAAGCAGCGTCTTTCCGGTTCCGGTCGGGCCCACCATCAGGATGTTGGACTTCTCCATCTCGGTATCAAGCTTCTTCTCGTACTTCACCCGCTTGTAGTGGTTGTAGACCGCCACGGCAAGAATCCGTTTGGCCTCGTCCTGGCCAATCACGTACTGGTCCATGAACTCCTTGAGTTCCTCGGGAGTAGGGATTTTCTCGGGAAGGGTATCGGTGGCTGCACCCTGCATTGCGGGATCCTCGCGGAGCATCTCCTCACAGATCTTCACGCATTCGTCGCAGATGGCCACCCCCGGCCCGTTGATCAGACGTTTCACATCCTTGATGCTCTTTCCGCAGAAAGAGCAGACTTGCTGGTTGCGTGCCATCAGTTCCCCCTACGCATGACGCTGTCGACGATTCCGTACTCGACGGCATCCTGGCTCGTCAGATAGAAGTCCCGCTCCGTATCCGCTTGCAACGTCTGCAGGTCCTTGCCCGTGTGGCGGGCTAGGATGTCGAGCGTAAGGCGCTTGATGCGTTCCATTTCGGCGGACTGGATACGGATATCCGTCTCCTGCCCCTCGACGCTTCCCCAGGGCTGGTGGATCATCACCCGCGCGGAGGGAAGTACGTACCGTTTGCCCTTGGCCCCACCCGCGAGAAGGATGGCCGCCATGCTGGCGGCCTGTCCCATGCAGATGGTCTGGACGGGGGACTGGAGGTATTGCATCGTATCGTAGATCGCCAGTCCTGCCGTCACACTGCCTCCCGGGCTGTTGATGTAGAGACTAATGTCCTTCTTCGGGTCCTCGGACTCCAGGAACAGCAACTGTGCGATGACCAGGTCTGCCGTGGCGTCGTTGATTTCCCCGTCGAGAAAGACGATGCGATCCTTGAGCAGGCGGCTGAAAATGTCGTACGAACGTTCTCTGACACCGTTCTGCTCAACGACCATCGGGATGTACGATTGCATCCGTTCCATTGCTTCTGTGGCTCCTTATTTCGCCGCTTCGGTTGCCGCCTGTCCGTTGACGTAGGCGTCGAAGCTCATCTCCTTGTCCGGGGTGAAGGTGTTGTTCGCCTCGAGGAAATCGCTGACCTTGTTGAACTTGAGGTCCTCTTCGAGCAGGGTGCGGTAGTACTTCTTCTGATTCTCGTCAGTGACATCCTTCAGCTGCTCTTTCTCTGCCTTCTCGAGTTCCTCCGGAGAGACGGTGAAGTTCTCCTTCTCCTTGATCTTGTCCATCACCAGCTGCACGCGCAGGGTCTTCTCGGCATCGGCCTTCCACTCGTTCTGGAGGGCGGCCTTGTCCTTCTGCTGGAAGGAGAGGAATTTCAGGACCTGGTCCTCGGAAAGGCCGGTCTGCCTGATATAGTTGCTCCAGTCGCGGTCCAGCTCGAGGTCGACCATGCTCTGCGGCAGGTCGATCTTGACGTTCTTGGCCAGCTCGTCGGCGATCTTGTCGAACTTCTCGTCGGAAAGCTTGTCGGCAAGCTGCTTCTCAAGCTTCTCGCGGGTGGCCTTGGTCAGGTCGGCGACGGTCTTGTATTCTTCCTTGATGTCCTGAGCGAACTCGTCGTCCAGGGCGGGGACGTCCTTGACCTTGACACTCTTCAGCGTGACCTTCAGGGTGACGGTCTTGCCCGCCAGGTCGGCGGTCTTGAACTCTTTCGGATAGTTCTTCTCGATCGTCTTGGTCTCACCGACCTTCATGCCGGCGACTTCCTTGTCGATCTCGTAGTAGTTGTAGCCGGAGCCGAGGGTGAAAGTGAAGTCCTTGCGCTCGCTGGCCTTGACTTCCTTGCCGTCCTTGTCCAGCTCGACATAGTCGATGTTGACGATGTTGCCGTCTTCCGCGACACCATCCTTCTTGTCGACGACCATGGCGTTCTGCTCGCGAAGCTTGTCCAGCTCCTTGGCCACGTCGGCGTCGGTAACCTTGACGTTGGGGATGGTGAGCTGCATGCCGGTGTACTGGGGAAGCTCGAACTGCGGCTTGACATCATATTTGACGGTGAAGGTCACGTCGGTATCCTTCTTGAACGGCAACAGCTTTTCCTCGTCCTGCAGCACGGGGGTGCAGTAGGGAAGCGGCTTCTGGGCATCATCCAGCTTCTCCAGCTCTTCCTTCAGGAATGCCTCCATGGTGTCGAAGGTGGTTTCGGTGCGAAGAGACTCGCCGAATTTCTTTTCCAGAACGGAAGCGGGGACATGGCCTTTGCGGAAGCCCGGAATCTGCGCGTTCTTCACATACTTGGCCAAAGACTTCTGATAGTCTTCCTCGATTCTGGCGGCGGGAAGGGTCAGCGTCAGCTCAACGCTGGAATTCTCAAGCGCCTTGATGTTCTTTGCATCGCTCATATACATTTCCTTTTGTCTCAACAAGAGACGATGAAATTTGGTGACTCATTCAGGTGCGTGCGCACATAAACGCACACCACTTCCACGTGAGTGTAGCGCTACCCATTATATGGAAGTGAAATGGCTGTGTCTACAATTGTCTCTGGGGAATCTTAGACCCATTTCAGGACAGGAAATCCTTCCGCATCGGAGTGAAGACATCAAGCAGCCTGGAATCTTCCAGCGCCTTCACCCCGTGGACCGAATCGGGCTTGATCAGATAGCAGTCCCCCGCCTTCAGGACCTTCGTCTCTTTGCCTTCGGTGACCTCGAAGGAACCGCTGATGACGTAGCCGATCTGCTCGTGGGGGTGGTGGTGGGGAGTGCCCACGGCGCCCTTCTTGAAGGTCAGCTCACAGACCATCATGCCCTCGTCGTAGGCGACGATCTTTCTTGTCACGCCACCACCAAGGTCCTTGAAAATGGCATCCTTATTATAACAAAGCATAGCTGTCTCCTCTTTTGCCAGATGCTACTACTATACCCATAAAAGGGCTCGGAGAAAAGTTGTGCATGGAATTCCAAAGAGGGTTTCCGTTCTTGCGTTATCGACAGGTGTACACCAACTGGTTTGGCGCAGAGAGATTGCTTGCGGTGGTTCTGGTAGTGACTTTCCACAAGAAAACCGATTCTTACCTCATTTCACCCTTTTTTCACACATTCCTTTTCATTTCCTGAAGGACGCCTTCTATCGTAGGGGCAAACACAGGAGTGAAACAGAAACATGCAAAAGAAAGTACATGCGATTTCTTGGTTGCTGATTCTCGCAGTCACCGCAGTCTTTGCCGCGGGAACGAAAGAAAACGCCGCTTCCCAGAAAGTGGCCGTTACGAACTATACCTTCGGTGGATCTTCCACGGTTGCTCCGATCATTGAAGCTGCCATCGAGCCTTTCGAGGCCAAGAACCCTGACATGAAGGTTTCCTATGAGACGCTGGGTTCCTCGGTGGGCCTGAAAGGCCTGCAGTCCGGCACCCTTTCGCTTGCCGGGTCCAGCCGCGAGCTGAAGGCGGACGAGGTTTCCGCCGGACTGGTTCCGACCACCATCGCGTTGGACGGCCTTTCGGTAGCCGTGCACGGTGATGTCGGGGTGAGCAACCTGACCATGGCCCAGCTGGCAAGCCTGTTCGCCGGCGAGATTTCCAACTGGAAAGAGCTTGGAGGCAACGACGAGGCAGTCAACCTGATTGTGCGTGACGAGACCAGCGGCACCTATGGATCCTTCAAGGAGATTGTCCTTGACAAGGCCAAGAAGGCTCCGAGCAAGAACGCGATTGTCGCCAAAGAAAACGGAGAGCTTGCCGCGAAGGTCGCGTCGACCCCTGGCTCTGTCGGCTACATCGGCATGGCGTTTGGACAGATTGTCACCAGCGCCGGCGGCAGGGTGCTGACCATCGACGGTGTCGCGCCTACGGCCGGGAACGTGAAGAACGGCAGCTATCCGATCAGCCGCGCCCTCTATCTGGTCACCAAAGGACAGGCACAGGGTGGCGAGAAGCGGTTCATCGACTACATGCTCTCTTCCGACGGACAGTCCCTGGTTGGCGAGACGGGCTTCATCCCGGTCAATTGACGATGACACTTGCATCGAGAAAACGTGTCGACGGTGGGCTCAGGGCAATCCTGTTGCTCACCGCCTTTGTGTCTCTTGCTGCAGTCATCCTGATCACGCTTTACCTCTTTTCTGAAGGACTTCCCGCGTTCCGGACAATTCCGGTTGGCGAGTTCCTGCTGGGTTCGGACTGGAGCCCCTCGGCAGAAGTCCCCCATTACGGGATAGCCACCTTCGTCAAGGCAAGCTTTGTGGTGACGCTGCTCGCCCTCGTCTTGGCAACGCCATTCTCCCTGTCTGCCGCCATCTATCTGGCGTTGCTCTCCAAGGGGTGGAAGCGCGAGGTGATCAAGACGGGAGTCAGCCTTCTGGCCGGAATTCCTTCGGTCATCTATGGACTCTTCGGCATCGCGGTCGTCGTGCCGATGGTGCGGAGCATCTGGGGCGGCAGCGGATACTCGCTGCTTTCCGCCGCGCTGATCCTGGCAATCATGATCATGCCCACCATCATCAACGTTACCGAGGTGTCGCTGGCAAGCGTGGACCATGCCCTGCACGAGGCTTCCTATGGTCTGGGCGCGACCAGGACCCAGACAATCTTCAAGGTGATCATCCCGGCCGCCAGACAGGGTATCGTCTCTGCCTTCCTGCTTGGATTGGGAAGGGCGGTCGGCGAGACGACCGCCGTGCTGCTGGTAGGCGGCAACGCGCCTCTTGCCTTCCATCGGCTTACCGACATGGGAAGGACGATGACGATGAACATCGTCACCGATATGGGGTATGCCGAAGGAACACACATGCAGGCCCTTTTTGCCACCGCCATGCTGCTCTACCTCTGCATTCTGGTTTCCAACGGACTGGTGGTCGTCATCGCTCGGAGGAAACAATGAACCGGAAGACATCCGACAAGGCCATGATGCTGGCCATCCATATCTGCACATGGCTGACAGTCAGCCTGCTTGTGCTGATTCTGGGATATGTGACGTTCCGCGGAATCTGGAAACGGTCCATCGTTGAGGACGACATGGTTCCAGGGGCAACGAGCGGATTCGTCGTGGCCAGCAATTTCGGAAAGGAAATCTCCTGGTCCGACCTACGGCGCGTCGCACGGGGAAGGGTGAGTTCGTGGAGGACGCTGACAGGAAACGATTTGGCTCTTTCGTTGTATATCGACGATTCGGTTCGTTCCGCAGTGGCGAAGGCCTTGGGCTTGAAGACCAGTGAAATCGTCACCACCGAGGCTCCTTCCGCACATCCACGGAAAGGGACCCTGGTCATCGCGTCTTCGGTGCCCAAAGGATTTCATCGCGTATCGGTAAAGAACATGGTCCTTGCCGTCAACCCTGCCGTTGCCGCCCTGCGGGGCAACCAGCAGCTCAGGGCCGTTGATAGGGAAACGCTGGAGAAGCTGCTTTCCGGAAGTATCGGATCCTGGGGAGAAATCGGGGGCCCTGATACACCGGTCGTCAAGGCTGAGGGCTTGGATTCCCTGCTTGGCAACGAGGGCGCGTTCCTGATGATGGACGCGGCCGCATTCGCCAGCATGCCCGATGGATCCGTCTCCTCCCTGAAGGTCCGGGAAGTCGAGTCAGGTCCGAACCTGACCCTGTCGTTCCTGGTGGAAGACACGATCGAGTCAGGCAAATACGGTGGAATCCGTACCATCCTGCTGAACACCATCATCTTCATTCTGCTGGTGACCCTGGTCTCGGCGCCGCTTGGCATCGCGTCCGCGGTCTACCTGGAGGAGTACTCCAAACGGGGGAAGGCCTATCAGGTGGTCTCGACCGCCATCGACATCCTCAACGGCATTCCTTCGATCATCTTCGGCCTGTTCGGCATGCTGGTCTTTGTCGAGAAGTTCCACTGGAGCTTCTGTCTGGCAAGCGGAACCCTGACGGTCAGCCTGATGGTGTTGCCCACCATCGTGCGTACCAGCCAGGATGCGATCCATTCGGTCTCGCGCGAGTTGCGCGAGGGAAGCCTGGCCTTGGGCGCCACCCGGATCGAGACCATCTGGAAGGTCGTGCTCCCTGCGGCCAAACGGGGTATCGTCACCGGCATGATCCTTGCCATCGGCAGGGCGGTCGGAGAGACCGCGGCCCTGATCTATACCGTGGGAAGCGGAGCGGCGCTGGCAACCAGTCCGATGATGCCGGCACGCACGCTGGCCATGCACATCTACCTGACCATCACCGAAGGACAGGGCCTGGACAAGGCCTTTGCCACCGCATTGGTGCTGATGGTCCTGGTATTCGTCTTTGATATCGCGGCAAACCGGCTGGCAGCCGGAAAGGAACACACATGAGTGACACGGTGTTTCATGTCACCAATCTGGGGGTATGGTATGGGGAGAAGCACGCGCTGAAGGACGTGACGGTGGATATCCCCACGCACGCCATCACTGCCTGCATCGGTCCCTCGGGCTGCGGGAAGTCCACTTTTCTGCGCGAGCTTGACCGAATGAACGATCTGGTCGACGGATGTCGTCATGACGGCATGATCGAACTCAACGGCCAAGATGTCTTCAAGGACATCGACGTGCTGGAACTCCGGCGGAGGGTCGGCATGGTCTTCCAGCGGCCCAATCCGTTTCCGATGTCGATCTTCGACAATGTCGCCTACGGGCCGCGCCTGTACGGCCGGAGGAACCGGAGCGAGTTGATGGATCTGGTGGAGCAATCGCTGCGCCAGGCGTCCCTCTGGGACGAGGTCAAGGACCGCCTGAAAGATAGCGGGTCGGCCTTGTCGGGCGGCCAGCAGCAACGCTTGTGCATCGCCAGGACCCTTGCCGTCAAGCCGGAGGTGATCCTGATGGACGAACCGACCAGCGCCTTGGACCCGATTGCCACCAGCAACATCGAGCGTCTGATGACCGAGCTGAAAAAGGATTACACGATTGTCGTGGTGACCCACAACATGCAGCAGGCGAGCCGCATCAGCGACCAGACGTGTTTCTTTTTGCTTGACGAGCAACGGACAGGGTATCTGGTCGAGCATGGTCCGACCGAGGAACTGTTCTTCCGTCCCAAGGACAAGCGGACGGAGGACTATCTCAGCGGACGCTTCGGTTGACAAGGAGGAAAGCCATGGCAAAGCAGATGACGAGACTGGATGAGAAACTGCAGCTATTCTCAAAACTGGTTGCCGAGATGGGCCTGCGGGTGGGCGAGGCCGCTGCCCAGGCCCAGCAGGCGGTTGCCGACAACAACATGAGCCTGATGGCGAAGATCATCAGCGACGACGCTTTCATCGACCAGCTGCGAAGCTTGGTCGAGAGCGATGGCGTGCGGATTTTGGTCAGCGAGGCTCCCTATGGAAAGGCCATCAGGACGGTGGTGGCCGGCATGAAGATCGTCACCCATCTGGAACGGGTGGGAGACATGGTGGTCAAGTTCTCCACGCTTTGCGGCGTCAAGCGGATTCCCGTCCTGTTGGATGGGTGCCTTGCGATGTTGGAGTATGACCGGCAGATGATCGAGGGCATCCAGGAACTGCTGGACGAGCCTGACGACCAGAAGGCGATCCAGCTGGCGAAACTTGACGACAAGGTTGATGCGCTTCGGGAGGATATGGACCGTAAGCTCCTGGCCATCGAGCCAAAGGATGCCGCCGATCGCGCCGCGCTTTACCAGTACTACGCGAGCATCAAGGAGCTGGAACGGCTTGGAGACCACATGACCAGCGTCTGCTCCTGGATTGTCTATATCGTGCGTGGGGAAAAACCGAACCTGAACGAGTAGGGGAGGCAACGAAGCGCATGCGGAACCTCCGGGCATGGTGGCCATTCCCGGAGGTTTGTTTTGAAAGACGGACAACTACAGCCTCCGGCGATTCCTTGAGGTGGATTACAGCCTCTCTAACCCCGTCGGACTTTCCTGCCAGCGGAAGCGTTCCCCAGGGGACTCGTCAATCCGGTACCCGTCCATCTCCCTGGTTGCCGGAGTGCCCGGATCCGATGATGGGAACGCGATGCCGACGTGCCGGGTGACGCAACGACAGTACACCATTCATCCGAGTTCCCGTGGAATGACAAGGGTGAAGGTGGAGCCGGCTCCCAAGGAGCTCTGTACCTTGACTGTGCCCTTGTGGATCAGCATCACATGGCGGACGATGGAGAGCCCGAGCCCGGTGCCCCCTTGCGAGCGGGAGCGGGCTTTGTCCACCCGGTAGAAGCGCTCGAAAATACGCTTCTGGTCTTCCGGGGAAATGCCATAGCCGTGGTCGGTGACGCTGATCATCGTGTTTTTCGCATCCTGTTCCACGCCCACGAGGATCTCGGTTCCTTCGGGACTGTAGCGGATCGCGTTGGAAAGAAGGTTGGAGATGGCCTCCACCATCAGGTTGCGGGCGCAGGTCACCTGGAATCCCTTGGCGTCACCGATGACAAGGCGCATCCGTTTCTGGTCACAGGCGAAACGTACCGACTCTCTGGCATCGTCGATCAGGTCGCTGACCTCGACCTTCTCCATCGGGAACTGCTTGCCCTCGGTCTCCAGCGATGAGAGGGTCAGCAGGTCGCTGATGATGCCCTGCATGCGCTTGGCCCCTTTGAGGATGATGGTGGCGTAGTGGATGCGCTCTTCTTCATCCAGATGTTCTCCTGCCAGAATGTCGGAAAAGCCGAGGATGGAGGTGAGCGGGGTCTTCAGCTCGTGGGAGACATTGGCGACAAAGTCCCGGCGTACCTGCTCGAGGTGCTGGATGCGGGTGATGTCGTTCAGGGTCACCACCGCGCCGCTGACCTCGTCGCTGTCATGGATTGGCGCGGTGGTAATGGAGAACACCTGGTCCTCGGCCTTGATGGTGGTGCTTTCCACCACGTCGGCCAGCATGGTATGCCTGATGGTCTGTGCAATGGCGGTGTTGGAAAGGAGCTCGTCCCCGTGGAAGAGTCTTGCGGCTCGGTTGGAAAGGACCTGATGTCCTTTCCCGTCCACCAGGATGACTCCTTCGACCATCGTATCCAGGATCGACTCATAGCGCAGGCGCTCGTTCTCGCTGGCTTCCATCCTTCGGGCGAGGTCACGGGCCTCTTGGTTCATCGTCCTCGCCAGGATCTGGAATTCTTCCGGGCCTTCGGGGAGCAGCTGATGGGTGAGTTTTCCGTTTCCCCAGATGATTGCGGCTTTGGAAAGCTGGGAAAGAGGACGGAGCAGATGGGCGACATAGAGGATGCAGAGGACCAGCAGGATGACCAGGAAAGGAACCAGTGTGGGGATGAAGATGGAGAAGAAGTTTTTCCTCCAGGTCGCGATAGAGGAGACCGGAGCGGCAAGGCGTACCACCAAATTTCCCTGGCTCTTGGCGACATAGACCATGTCGGTCCGCAGGGTCTTGGAGTAACGGACCGCCTTTCCGTCGCCGAGCGCCATCGCGCTCTGGATTTCCTCACGCAGGGCGTGGTTGTCCATCAGGCTTGGGGTCTCCTCGTTGTCGTACAGCACGTTCCCGTCATGATCGACCAAGGTCAGCCGTACCGCGTGGTCCTTCGCGTAGGTGTCAAGCAATTCCTTGTCAATCCCGCCTTTCGCGATTTGGCCGGAGAGAAAGGTGGCATCCCGTTCCAGCAAGGCTTGCTGCATGCTGATGTCGGTCTTCTGAAAGGCGTGGTTGGCGACCAGGAACGCCCAAAAGGCGAAAAGCAGGGCGGAGAGGGAGAGCATCAGCACCAGATGGGTACGGAGCTTCATGGGTTCAATCCTCCTGGTATTTGTAGCCGATCCCCCAGACGGTCTTGATGGCGTTCCCAAGGCTCTTCAGTTTGCGTCGCAGGGTGGCGATCTGGACATCGATCGAGCGTTCGGTGACCGGGTAATCGCTTCCTTTCGTGGTGGAAATCAGCTGGCTGCGGGTAAATACCCGTTCGGGTTCCGAAGCCAGGGTGGCCAGGAGCGAGAACTCGGTGGCGGTCAGCTCGACGTTGGCTCCATCGGCGATGCAACTGTGCTTGTTCTTGTCCAGGGAAAGGTGCTTGGTGGTGACCAGATCGTCCGGAGCCTTGTGGTCGTTCTGGACGCGACGGAAGAGCGACTTGACCTTCGCCACCAGCACGGTGGGGCTGAAAGGCTTGGTGATGTAGTCGTCCGCCCCCAGCTCAAGGCCGGTGACGATGTCGGTTTCTTCGCCACGGGCGCTCTCGATGATGATAGGAACGGTACTGTGCCGGTCGTACCGGATGGCTTTCAGGACTTCCAGCCCGTCGATGACAGGCAGCATCACATCCAGAAGGATGAGGGCCGGTCGGGAAGCTTCGAATGCTTCCAAAGCCGCCTTTCCATCCATGGCGATTTCGGTCGCGTATCCTTGCTTTTGCAGGTGGAACCGGATGAGTTCGGCGATGTCCTCGTCATCTTCCACAATGAGAATAAGATTGTTCATGCGGCTTCAGGCTACCATTCCCATCCGTCCAAGCTCAAGACATGTGCATCCTTATTCATTCTTTTTTCATATTTCTAGAAGATTGTTGCCGACCGCCAAGGCGTAGGAAACGGCCGCCTTGCGGAGGGCGGCGGGTAGCCTGGCGTTTTCCTTCATGCATTCAAAGGTCAGGTCCCCCTGATATCCGATTTCCTCCAGGGAACTGATGACCGATTTCCAATCGATGGTGCCGTGGAAGGGGAGCAGGTGCTCGTCGGCGCTTCCGTGGTTGTCGGCGATGTGGGTGGCCCAGAGTTTCTTGTCGTAGGTACGGATTTCATGGGCCAGGTTGAGGCCTCGCATCCAGGCATGGCCGGTGTCCAGGCAGACTCCCACCTGCCGGCTGCCCAGGCGGCGTACCAATTCGAGCAGGTCCTCGGCCCGTTGGATCTCCCCTGGCCCCTCCAGGTTCTCCAGGGCGATGCGCACGCCGGTCTGCTCGGCTTTCTCCACGAAGGGCGCGAGGAAGGAAAGGTTGTCCCCGATGGGGTCGTGTCCGCTGGCAAGCGGATGGATGACTACCAAAGGAATGTCCAGCATGACATCCAAATCGAAGCTCCGGAGCATCAGCGTGTCGTAACTGTGGTCCCCGATATGCCGCGCATAGGGAGCGTGGCTTTGGTTGAAGGCGAGGTGATATCGGTCTTTGGCGTGGAGGATCCGTTCGGCGTACGGATGCCAGCCCTCGCCGCTGAGCTCGCTTTTGGGATTCATCATTTCGCACCAGTTGAGGTCGAGCAGGGTGAATCCCGCTTCCGCGTATATGGGAAACAAATCGACCATCGGGGTCTTTCCTCCGTCTGGCCGAAAACTGACAAGATTGGTGCTTGTGGCGATCCTCATGCCCAAATAGTACCATTTTCCCCTGTTTCGGTCATCTCTTTCATGCTGTCCGGCCATTTCATGTGAAATATTTGGCGGAGAGGTGTTTGACAGCATCACAGGTTGTGCTACACTATTGGAAGTCTTATTTTTCTTGTGTTTCGTTTATGGAGGATTCACACATGAAAAAAGCTATTGCTTTGTTGGTGTCCCTGTCGGTCATGGCTTCGGCCTTGTTCGCCCAGGGTGGTGCGGAAGCCGCTGGGGGCGAGAAGAAAGCCGTCGACTACCCGAAAAAGAACATCACGATGATTTGCCCGTGGTCTGCCGGTGGTGGCACAGACGCCGTCCTGCGCGCGCTCTGCGGAACCGCTGAAAAATACCTCGGTGTCGGAATCACCGTCGAGAACAAGACCGGTGGCGCCGGTGCGATTGGCCACGCTGCCATCAAGAACGCCAAGCCGGACGGGTACACCGTCGGTATGATCACTTTCGAGCTGAACAGCCTTCCCCAGCAGGGTCTGATCGACTTCACCTATGCGGATTTCGATCCGCTCATCCGTGTCAACGCCGATGCGGCGACCCTGACCGTCAAGGCCGACGCCCCATACAACTCTGTCAAGGAGTTCGTTGACTACTGCAAGGCTCATCCCGGCGAAGTCTCCATCGGAAACAGCGCTCCTGGTTCTGTCTGGCACATTGGTGCCGGTCTGCTCGCCAATAGCACGGGCATCGATGTCAAGCACGTCGCCTTCGAGGGTGCCGCTCCTGCCGTTACCGCGCTTGCCGGTGGCCACATCCAGGCCGTCACCGTCAGCCTTGCCGAGGTCAAGAGCCAGCTGGATGCCGGCAACGTCAAGTGCCTTGGCATCATGGACAGCAAGCGCCCGGCCGCCTATCCGGACATCAAGACCTTCAAGGAGCAGGGGTATGACATCGAGTACGCCACTTGGCGTGGCCTTGCCCTTCCGAAGGGAGTCGATCCCGCGATCAAGCAGATCCTTGTCGACGCCTTCACCAAGGCCGAGCAGGATCCCCAGTTCGTCGAGGCAGCCGGCAAGCTGAACCTGAACCTCGCTTACCTGAACCCCGAGGATTTCACTGCCTTCCTGAAGCAGAACTTCGAGGATGTCACGACGACCATGAAGGCTCTTGGCCTGGTTGACTGATTGGTATCGACGCTGAAGAGGGCAGAGACAACTCTGCCCTCGCTTTGTTTATTGCAAGGAGATAATCGTGAGAAAGGCGAATCTCGTTTCGGCAATCATCGGAATGGCTTTTTCCCTGATTTGCTTTTTGGATACGTTCACTTTCAAGAAGTTCAAGAACGTGCCGGTCGGACCAGAGGTGTTTCCCCGCGCTCTTTCCGTGGCTCTGTTCATCTGCTGTCTGGCCCTGCTTCTGACCAATCTGCGAACCACCGAGGAGAACAAGGATCCGGCGCCTACGTTGAGTCTGAAGGACACGTATATGCGCCATGCGTTGCTCGCCACGCTCATCATGGTGGTGTATGCGATGCTCTGGGAGCCGGTTGGCTTCCTGCTTGTCAGCCCCTTCGCCCTGTTCGCGCTCATCTATCTGATGGGGAAGCGGAACTGGGGAAGGATGGCGGTTGTTTCCATCATCGTCCCGATTGTGGCGTGGGGAGTGTTCCGCTACCTGCTCGGAATCACGCTTCCGATGGGTTTCCTGGAATTCTTGGTATGAGGAGGGAACAGCATGCAGCATATGGCAATTGATTGGAGTCTTCTCCTTTCCAGTTATGGTTCCGTCCTTGATCCGATGGTGGTCCTGTACGTCTTCCTCGGCGCGATTGGCGGCGTCCTGATCGGTTCGATTCCCGGCCTCACGGCAACGATGGGCATCGCCTTGCTCGTCCCGTTCACCTTCGGCCTTGAGTTCCTGCCGGGCGTGGCGATGCTGCTGGGCATCTTCTGCGGAGGCATGTACGGCGGCTCGATCGCGGCCATCCTGATCCATACTCCCGGGACTCCCGCGGCTGCGGCTACGGTCCTTGACGGATATCCGATGGCCCAGAAGGGTGAGGCGGGACGCGCCCTGTCCATCGCGTTGTTCGCATCGTTCTGCGGCGGTATCATCGGGGCGTTGCTGATGACGTTCCTGGCGCCTCCGATCTCGACCCTTGCCTTGAAGTTCGGGCCTGGCGAGTTCTTCATGCTGGCCATGTTCGGCCTGTCGGTCATCATCTCGATTTCCGGCAAGAGCCTGATCAAGGGCCTGATCATGGGTGTCTTCGGACTGCTTATCTGCACCGTAGGCATGGACAAGAGCTGCGCCTACATCCGCTTCCTGAAATTCCAGGGCTTGTATGACGGCATTCCGTTTATCCCTGCCCTGATCGGTCTCTTCGCGGTCAGCGAGGTAATCGCCAACTTCGACCACCAGATTGTCAAGAGCAACGTGAAAGCTGCGAAAATCACTCATGTGTGGCCTTCGTTGGACGACCAGAAGCGGGTTGCCAAAGCAGTCGTCATGGGTGGTCTGATCGGTGCCTTCATCGGATCCATTCCGGGGGCTGGTGGCGATATCGCCGCCTTCGTCAACTACTCGGAGCAGAAACGCGAGAGCAAGCACCCCGAGCTTTTCGGCACGGGTGTGCCCGAAGGCGTCGCGGCAAGCGAGGCGGCCAACAACGGCTGCTCGGGCGGCGCCATGATCCCGATGCTCTCGTTGGGAGTCCCTGGCGACTCGAACACCGCGGTCCTGATGGGTGCCTTCATCATCCATGGGTTCCAGCCCGGTCCGATGATGTACGTCGAGCACCTGGACATCGTCTACCAGGTCTTTGCGGCGATGATCGTCGCCAACATCGCCTTCCTGATTGTCGGCCTGCTCGGCATCCGCCTGTTCGCCAAGGTCATCACGATCCAGCGCTACTTCCTGATTCCCTGCATCCTGCTTCTCAGTTTGGTGGGTGCCTACGCGATCAACCAGAGCATGTTCGACGTCTTCCTCTGCCTGGTCTTCGGCGTGCTCGGCTACCTGTTCCAGCGCTACGGATTCCCGCTTTCCCCGATTCTTCTCGCCTTGATCCTCGGACCGATGTGCGAGCAGAACCTGAGACGGTATGTCCAGATCAACGACGGGTTCTTCTCGATGTTCAAGCGCCCGATTTGCCTGATTTTCTTCGCCCTTGCGCTCATCTCGCTCTTCAGCGCGTTGCGCAACCAGAAGAAGATCAAGGAACGTGAGGCTGAAGCAGAGGCGAACGCCGCCAGGGCCGACGCGGATGCGCGGCAATGACGCGCTTGTGGTAGTATGTGAGGAGGGATGTGGAAGTCCGCATCCCTCCTGTTGTTTGCTTGCCTAATGGCCATTTTCGGAGGATAATGCAAACCATGACCGAGAAACTTGGAATTTATGTCGCCCTTGTCACTCCCTATGGCAAGGATGGGAGATTGAATCCCGCTGCCCAGGTAAAGCTGATGGAGCGGAATCTGCGGGAAGGGGCAAGCGGCTTCTTCCTCGGGGGCTCGTCCGCCGAGTGCTGGCTGCTCAGCCATGAGGAGCGGGTCGAGATCTTCAAGACGGCAGTCCCGTTCCTCAACCGGACCCATCTGATCGCCCACGTCGGTGCCAACTCCACCTGGGAGGCGGTCCAGTTCGCCCAGGAGGCGAAGGCCCTTGGCTACAAGCTGATTGCCGCCACCCCGCCCCAGTACTACGGCTACTCTTCAAAGGAGATCGCCAGCTATTATTACGACATTTACCAGGCCACCGGGTTGCCGGTGATGGTCTACAACTTTCCAGGCAATACCCACAGGGATTTCAATCTGGAGGATCCCGTCTATAAGGAGCTGTTTTCCAGTGACGCCATCTGGGGGGTCAAGCATACCAACCAGGTGGTCTACCAGCTGGAGCAGTTCATGCGCCTCAATCCGAGGCTCAAGCTGTTCAACGGCTACGACGAGACGATGATCGCCACGATGGCCTATGGGTGCACCGGATCCATCGGGTCCACCTTCAACTGCCTGCTTCCTCATTTCGAGAAGATCTACCACGCTTTTGACGAAGGCCGTATCGAGGAGGCGAGGGAGCTGCAGCACAAGGCGAATGCGATCATGCAGGCTTTCTGCAAGGTGGGGCTTTTCCCTGCCGTCAAATATGTCTGCTCGACCCTCGGGGATGATGTCGGGGTCCCCCGCCGTCCGTTCACCCCGCTTACGGACGAACAGAAGCGGTACATCGACGACGTGATGAACCAATATTTCGTCCGCTGAGAGCCAGAGCGCAAAGCGGAAGACGCCACCTCGGGATTACCGGGGTGGCGTTGTCATAGGGTCATTTCCGGAAGTTGTTCCAGGTCTCCATGGCCTCTTTGGCGTTCTTGGTGATCGCCTTCCAGTCATGGGCCTCGACCAGCGGTGTGCCGGCAATCCAAGAACCGCCGACGGCAAGCACGTTCTTCTGGCTTGCCCATTGGCCGAGGTTGGAAAGGTTGACACCCCCAAGCGGGACAAACGAGATTCCCAGATAGCTGTAAGGCCCGCTCATCGCCTTCAGGTAGCTGATGCCGCCAAGCGGTTCGGCGGGAAAGAGCTTCAGGGTGTCGCAACCCAGCTCGTACGCCTGCTCCAGCTCGCTTGCCGTGGCGATGCCGGGCGCGAAAGGAAGTCCTGCCTTCTGGGCTTCCTCGATGATGGAGGGATTGCATCCCGGGGAGACTCCGAAGTCGGCTCCCAGCTCCTTCACCGCCTTGGCCTGTCCTTTCTTGATCACCGTGCCGATTCCCAGAAGCATTTCCGGCACATCCCGCGCAATCAATTCCACTGCCTGCATCGATGCCGGAGTGCGAAGGGCTAACTCAATCGCTTTGACCCCACCGTCCAACAACGCCTTGCAGGCATCCGGGGCATCTTCTGCCTTGCCAACCGTCAGAACGGCGAAGACGCCGCTCTGTCCAAGAAGAGATTTTGTCTGTGCGTCAAACATGTCTCCAGCATACCACACACGAGGGAACCAACACCACGTTGGCAGCTGTTTTTGTTTGTTTTCCGTGTCTGGCATTGGTCCTTCAGGCACTAAATGCCCTTGGGTCACCGAAACCGGAAACCCTTTTGTTCCGTGGAGGCTTCCTTTTGCTCTGCCTCGTCCTCCGGGGGGTATTCCTTGTCAGGGTTCACATGGATCATGCAGGCCTTGACCTCGGGAAAGGCGGCCTCGATGGCGAGACGGGTGCCATGGGCGATTGCATGTCCTTGCCAGACGCGCAGGTTTCCGTCCACGACAATGTTCACATCCACGTGGGCGCGGTTGCCGGAGAGTCTTGTCTTCAGGTCGTCAAGGGCGAGCACTCCCGGTTGTTTGGCAATCAGCTGCTTCATGGCCTCCACCTTCTCGGGCGCCATGGCGTGGTCGTCCAGCTTGCTGATCGAGTCATGGGCGATTTCCAGGGTGGTTTTGATGATGAAGAGGGCGATGACCAGCGATGCGACGCTGTCGGCCCATCCGAAGCCCATGCGGGATCCGAGGACGCCGAGCAGGGATCCGACGGATACCAATGCGTCAAGATGGTTGTGCCATGCGCTGGCCCGCAGGGCGGTACTCTTCAGCTTGTGCGCTGCCGCGAGCGTGTAGAGGAACATCGCCTCTTTGCCCGCAATGGAGACCAAGGCTGCGACAAGGGTGATGAAGGAGGGGGGTTCCACATCGGTCCAATGGGCGTGGATGATGGTGTGGGCCGCGTTGAATCCAATCATCGAACCGGACACGAGCAACATGCCGCTCAGAATCAGTCCCGCTACCGCCTCGTACTTGTCATGTCCGTAGGGATGGCTTTCGTCACTCCCTTTCTCGCTCCATGCGACCCCTATCATCACGATGAAAATGGAGAAGACATCGGTGCAACCGTGGATGGCGTCGGTAACCAGTGCAGCGGAGTGGCCGAATAGGCCTGCGCCGAGTTTGAAAAGGGAAAGCAAAAGGTCGACGATGATGCCGACCGTGGAAACGCGCATGGCAATCCCATATGCGTGTGAATGTACATGGTTGTGGGTCATGCCCATGGAATCTAATAAAAAGGGGGTAGGGTGTCAATTGAGAGAAACAATCATATCATTATGTGTTGAAACATATTAAAAAAGACAAGAGTCGTTTTGCCAAAATTCTTTCTGGAGGTGATTGACAAAAGTGGGCCTTTGGGGCATAGTACAGAGCGTTGATTCGCGATAGGGTATCTCCCAAAGTGCTTCAACTTCATGGTGGAAGTAGTTCAATGGTAGAGCACCAGATTGTGGATCTGGCTGTTGAGGGTTCGAGCCCCTTCTTCCACCCTAAAGGCGAACGGGTCCGTAGCTCAGTTGGATAGAGCATCGGCCTTCGAAGCCGAGTGTCGAAGGTTCGAATCCTTTCGGGCTCAAACCTTGTTGGTTTTTTAGTTTTGTTCGTATGGGCCGCTAGCTCAGCTGGTAGAGCAACAGACTCTTAATCTGTGGGTCAAAGGTT
>CAJMOS010000044.1 GCA_905215015.1 uncultured bacterium
TCGACCCCGGTGGTCCATTCGCTTCGGAGAGAGCGCACACGGAGACCAACCAGAAAAACATCGAGGCGAAGTACCACATGGACGAACCCCTCGTCAAGCAGTATGGACGGTATCTGTTCGATGTCCTGCGGGGCGACCTTGGTCCTTCCTACAAGTATAAGGATTATGACGTCAACTACTACATCGGGCACAGCCTTCCCAACTCGATGGCGCTTGGCTCCATCGCGATGGTCTTGGCGATCCTGGTCGGCGTCACGCTGGGAATCCTGGCAGCCGTCTACCAGAACAGCTGGATCGACTATCTCTGCATGGCGCTCGCGGTGCTGGGCATATCGATTCCGCTGTTCGTCATAGCTCCGGTCCTCCAGCTGGTATTCAGCCTGAAGCTCAACTGGTTCCCGACCAGCGGCTGGGTGACCACCGGCGAGGGCTGGAAGACGGTCGTGCTGCCCACCATCGCCCTTTCGTTCAGCTACTTCGCCACCATCGCCCGCCTGACCCGTTCCTCCATGCTGGAAACGCTCCGCAGCGACTACATCCGCACCGCAAAGGCGAAGGGCATGAAGGGCTCCACCATCGTCCTGAAGCACGCCATGAAGGGGGCCATGCTCCCGATTGTCAGCTACCTCGGTCCCGCATTCGCGGGCATCATGACCGGTTCGGTCGTCGTCGAGCAGATCTTCCGCGTGCCCGGCCTCGGCAAGTTCTTCGTGCAGAGCTCGTTCAACCGGGACTACACGCTGATTGTCGGCGTCGTCATCGTCTACTCGGTGATCCTGATCATCGCCAACCTGATTGTCGACATCATCTATGCGCTGCTTGACCCCCGCATTGCCTACAAATAAGGAGACCTGACATGTTTTTCAAGAAAAAGAACCAGGAAGCTGTCAACGAGTTCAATCAGGTCGTCGAAGGAAACAGCCTTACCAAAGACGCATGGAAGCGTCTGAGAAAGAACAAGATGGCGGTCATCGGCATGATTGTCGTCATCTTTTACGCGCTGATCGCCTTGAGCGCCTCGATCCTGCCGATCTACCGCTATGACGAAATCATTCTTGACCACCAGAACCTTCCCCCATCGCTCACCAAGACGGCGGGAGAGCTGATGATGAAGAACCGCCTGCAGAGCGTCTACTTTGATGCGTGGAAGGCCGGCGAGCTGAAGGTGACCGACGAGGAATCCCGGCAAATCAACGAGTGGATCCAGAAGAACGAGTCCACCAAGGTCTGGAACTGGATGTATGCCGAGGGAGAGCGGCAGCGCGAGGCCGGCACCTTCACCTTCAACAAGAGCGCGCAACGCATCTACGACCGTCTGGTGAAGAAAATCAACACCGACCTGCTGGTCTCCGTGACCAAGGCCTGGTACGTGGACGATGCGGGCAAGCGCGTCAACTTGCAGAAGATGAGCGCGGACGAGCTCGCCCAGATCTACGCCGACATGCTCGGCATGGACAAGCAGGCCATCGTCGACGCCACCGACAAGGAGGTCGAGACCGCCCTGGTCAACGACCTGAAGACCAAAAACCCCGACATGAGCGACGAGGACGCCAACGCCAACGTCGCGATGGAGATGGAAAGCCGGGGCGACAAGGCGATCGAGAGCATGAAGAAGACCAACCTGTACGACAAGATCATCCTGCAGGGCACCAAGAGCCTGAAGAAATCGCTGGAGGCCAAGGCGGCAGAGGGTTCCATCAAGTTCCCGTTCAACGAGACCACCCAGGTCAACGACCGCCTGATCCTGAAGGTCAAGGCAACCAAGATGCACGAGCGCAGATATCTGCTCGGTACCGACTATGTTGGCCGCGACATGCTCAGCCGCGTGATCTACGGCGGACAAGTCTCCATCTCGATCGGCCTCGTCGGGGCCATCACCAGCGTGCTGATCGGCATTCTGGTCGGATCCCTGGCCGGATACCTGGGAGGCAAGATCGACTATGTGCTGATGAGGTTCGTCGACATCATGTACGGACTTCCCTACATGCTGCTGGTCATCATCTGCATGGCCATCTTCGGCAGGAACATCATGAACCTCTTCATAGCGCTCGCCATGGTAAGCTGGCTCACCATCGCCCGTATGGTCCGCGGCCAGATCATGAGCTTGAAGAACAGCGAGTTCGTCGAGGCCGCGCGCTCCATGGGCGCCTCCACCGCAAGGATCATCGTGCGCCACATGATTCCGAACTCCCTCTCGGTCATCATCGTCTACACGACGCTGCGTGTCCCCTCCTTCATCATGCAGGAGTCCTTCCTGTCGTTCCTTGGCCTTGGTGTCTCGGCTCCGTTCACCTCCTGGGGCTCCCTCGTCGGTGACGCCGTCGACGCCATGACCCTGTATCCCTGGAGACTGCTCTTCCCCGCCGCTGTCATGACGGTCTTCCTCTTCGCCATGAACTTCTTCGGCGATGGTCTCCGCGACGCCTTCGACCCGCAGTCGAAGAACCAGCAGTAAGAGGTGCAGCCATGTTGATTGAAAACGCAAAGACCGTCCTTTCGGTCCAAGATCTGAAAACCTACTTCAAGACCGACGCCGGCATCGTCAAGGCGGTCGACGGGGTCTCCTTCGACCTGCACGAGGAAGAAGCGCTCGGCATCGTCGGCGAGTCCGGATCCGGCAAGAGCGTCACCAACCTCTCGATCATGCGTCTGATCCCCATGCCCCCAGGCAAGATCGTGGGCGGACATATCTACTTCGACGGGCAGGATATCGTCAGCATGCCCGAGAACCAGCTCAGGAACATCCGGGGCAACAAGGTCAGCATGATCTTCCAGGACCCGATGACCAGCCTGAACCCGTTCCTCCGCATCTCCACGCAGATGATCGAGACGATCCGCCTGCACGAGAAAGGGGTCAGCAAGAAAGAGGCGCTCGAGCGCTCCATCAACCTGCTGAAGCAGGTCGGCATCCCGGCGGCCGAGAGCAGGATCTTCTGCTATCCCCACCAGTTCTCTGGCGGAATGAGGCAGCGGGTCATGATCGCCATGGCCCTCTCCTGCAAGGCCGAGGTGCTGATTGCCGACGAGCCGACCACCGCTTTGGACGTCACCATCCAGGCCCAGATCCTGGAGCTGATCAAGGACATGTCCGCCAAGCGCCATACCGCAGTCATCATCATCACCCACGACCTCGGTGTCGTCGCCGGCATGTGCGACCGCGTCTGCGTCATGTACGCCGGCCGCATCGTCGAGAAGGCACTGACGGACGACTTGTTCTCCAACCCGATGCATCCCTATACGGAAGGCCTGATCGCCTCGGTCCCGCACATGGATCCCACCAAGAAGAAGGAACGCCTCTTCTCCATCGAGGGACAGCCGCCGAACGTCATCGACTTGAAGCCCTGCTGTCCCTTCTATCCCCGCTGCCACAAGAGCCAGGCCATCTGCGAGAAGGCCTACCCCCCGAAGTATGAGGTGAATGCCGAGCACAGCGTCTCCTGCTGGCTGTACGCTACGGAAGCACAGAAGAAACAGGCCCTCGAGGAGGTCAATGCAAGATGAGCGAACAGAAAGAACCGTTACTCAGAGTCGTCGGGCTCAAACAGTACTTCCCCATCCATGCCGGTTTCTTCAACCGCGAGGTGGGGTATATCCGCGCGGTCGACGACGTCTCATTCGACGTCTACCCCGGTGAGACGCTCGGCATCGTCGGCGAGTCCGGCTGCGGCAAGTCGACCACCGTCAGAAGCCTCAGCCAGCTCTACAAGCCCACCGCGGGAGAGGTCTGGTTCCAAGGCAAGGACCTCTGCAAGGCGAACGAAAAGGACCTCCTGCTTGCCCGCAAGGACATGCAGATGATTTTCCAGGACCCGTATGCGTCCCTCGATCCCCGCATGACCGTCCGCTCGATCATCGGCGAACCGCTGCACATCTACAACAACCGCGGCATGCTGGACCACAAGTGGACCGAGAACGAGATCGAGCAGCGTGTCGAGGACCTGATGGAGCGTTGCGGCCTGAACAAGATGTTCAAGAACCGCTACCCGCATGAGTTCTCCGGCGGCCAGCGGCAGCGCATCGGCATCGCCCGTGCCCTCGCGCTGAACCCGCAGATCATCCTTGCCGATGAGCCGGTTTCCGCCTTGGACGTCTCCATCCAGGCCCAGATCCTGAACCTGCTCGGCGACCTGCAGCAGGAGCTCGGCCTGACCTACATCTTCATCGCCCACGACCTGGCGGTCATCCAGCATATCTCCACCCGTGTCATGGTCATGTACCTTGGCGCCGCGAGGGAGACTGCGGATGCATTGGAGCTGTACGCCAACCCGCTGCATCCCTACACACAGGCCTTGCTCTCGGCGGCCCCGATTCCCGACCCGAAGGTCGAACGGCAGCGGCAGCGCATCATCCTGACCGGCGACGTGCCTTCTCCGGACAAGGAATACCAGGGCTGCAGGTTCTACGACCGTTGCCCGAAGAAGATGGAGTTCTGCAAGAACCACATCCCCTCTTTCCACGAGGTCAAACCGGGTCACCGGGTCAATTGCTGGCTCTTCGATCCCGACCTCCAGAAAAAGCAGGCGGAAAACTGAATAGTCTCCCAGACGAAGGAATCCCCGGCAAAGCGCCGGAGATCTTTTGCATGCAGGCCGTCAATCCCGGAAAGAGACGTGGAGGTCCTGGTCGACCGGCCGGTCGACATCCAGCGCCAACCCGCTGACCGCGCTGATCGCCTGAGCCGCCCGCTCGGTACGTCCCAGGCTGGTCCGCTCTGGGATGATCTCGATGGTGTGGCTTTCGTCGTCCGTGGTCACCAGGCTGAAGACCACCATCGCTTTCTTGTGGTGCTTGCGGCTTGGCTTCGCATCCTTTTTCATGTCGCCTTTGACAAAATGGGTGATGGCCAGGCCCTTGATCTCCTCATAGGGGAATACCCGCTTCCTGACAAACGGCCCGAAGCCGAACAGGGAAACCACCGTCTTCTTCTGGGAATCGAATATCCACCCCTCGCGATAGAGCAACCCGAAGAAACAGAGCAGGGAGCAGAAAACGGGAACCGCGAACGAGCCGGTGGTCTCCGGATCGCCCATGGTGACCACGATTCCCCAGAGGAAGAAAGCAAGGAAAAAAGCGTATATGACCTTCCGGAACGAGGTCGCCTGATATGCGATTCGGCCAGCCTTCCGTTTCGTCGTCATCCGGATCATGCTTTGCTCCTCCCATATACACCAAACTGCATCTTTTTACAGATTCTTCTGCAAACAGTTTGATTTTTTTAGGAAATGATGGTGTAATGTACTCTAAGATATTTTTGGTATTTTGAATACCATTACGAAGGAGATTCAGTCTATGAAGAAAACCATGACTTTTGCCATTGGCGCGCTTCTTGCCAGCTCCCTTTTCGTTTCTTGTGGAAAGAAAGCTGCCGAGACTAGTGCCGCTCCGGCCGCGCAGCCTGCCGCCAAGCCCGCCGCAGCTGCTGCTACCGCCGCTCCGGCTGCAAAGCCCGCTGCCGCTGCTCCTGCCGCTACTGCCGCTCCGGCTCAGGCCGCTGCCCCCGCAGCCGCTCCTGCCGCTGCCGCTCCGGCTGCCAAGAGTGATGAGGTGGTGTTCCGCATCGCCAATAGTGCCGAACCCGAGTCCATCGATCCGGCTCTGATCCAAGGCGTTCCCGAGCACAGGATCTACGAGGCGCTCTTCGAGGGCCTTGTGGCCACCAACCCGAAAGACGCCAGCCCGATTCCGGGTGTCGCCGAAAGCTGGGAGATCAGCGATGATGGAACCCAGTACACCTTCCATCTGAGAGATGCCAAATGGTCCGATGGCGAGCCGATTACCGCGGACGATGTCGTCTACACCTGGCTGCGCGAGCTGAATCCGGCTACCGGTTCCCGCTATGCGTGGTTCCCCTGCATGTTCCTGAAGGGCGCCGCAGAATACAACAGCGGCAAGGCTGACGCTTCCGCCGTGCAGATCCGCGCGCTGGATGCCCACACCTTCCAGATGGATCTGGTCGGACCCCTTCCGTACGCACTCGGTGCCCTGATCCACTACTCCTTCGCCATCCTGCCGAAGCATGCGATCGAGAAGTATGGTGCCGATTGGACCAAACCCGAGAACTTCGTCGGCAATGGTCCGTTCGTGCTGAGCGAGCATCTCCCGCAGACCTCCCTCACCGTCGTCAAGAACCCCAACTACTGGGATGCCGACAACGTGAAGCTCGACAAGGTCGTCTTCTACGCCTCCGACAGCCTCACCACCAACTACAACATGTATCTGAATGGCGAGATCGACTGGGATACCTCCGTTCCGCTTGACCAGCTTGACGCTGCCAAGATGAGACCGGACTTCAACTCCGCCCCGCAGCTGTCCACCTACTACTACGTCCTCCAGAACGAGAAGGCTCCGGTGAACGACGTCAGAGTCAGAAAGGCTCTCGCGCTTGCCATCGACCGCCAGGCTCTGGTCGACCAGGTCACCAAGGCCGGTCAGATTCCCGCTTGGGGCATCGTCCCGCCGATGGCCGGCTACGACCCGCTCGAGTTCCCCAATGGCGACGACCATGAGGCCGATATCGAACAGGCCCAGAAGTACCTGGCTGACGCCGGTTACCCGAATGGTGTCGGTTTCCCGACCCTGACTGTCCTGTACAACACCAACGACTCCCACAAGAAGGTCGCAGAGTTCGTCCAGCAGGAGTGGAAGACCAACCTCGGAATCAACGTCGTCCTGGAGAACCAGGAGTGGCAGACCTATCTGGCCAACAGAAACGCCGGCAACTTCCTTGTCGCCCGCGCTGGCTGGGTCGGCGACTACCAGGATCCGAACACCTTCCTTGACATGTTCATCACCGGTGCCGGCATGAACGGTGGAAGATATTCCAACGAAGAGTATGACCTGCTGATCAACGAAGCCGCCCGCATGCCGGCCGGCGAGGATCGCTTCGAGGTCCTGAAGACCGCCGAAGACATCATGATCAACCAGGATCAGGCCATCATCCCGTTCTACTACTACACCACTCTCAACATGATTGACACCAACAAGTGGGGTGGCTGGTATCCGAACACCATGGACTACCATCCGGTCAAGGACATCTACCTGAAGAAGTAACTTCAAGTAGAGCCATCAAAAGCCGCTCCGAAAGGGGCGGCTTTCTTATCTTCGTGATCAAACACCCCGGAGAGGTTGGCATGGTGGAATAGGCAGGCGACGTCCATTGTTCGCCCTTGCGCCTGGAGATTCCATCCCAGGGCTTGTCATTCCATCTCCCGTGAGAAGGCTCGAGAACGAGA
This sequence comes from uncultured bacterium, assembly GCA_905215015.1. GTDB lineage: Bacteria > Spirochaetota > Spirochaetia > Sphaerochaetales > Sphaerochaetaceae > RUG023. The sequence goes on from CAJMOS010000044.1 coordinate 7,233, forward strand.
GACCGAAGACAGCCTCCTTGAAACCCTCAAAAGGGGGAGATGACATGCAGTCCAACTCGTAACACGTAAATACCAGACAGGGATGAATGAGTTGAGAGTCCGCATCTATCGCGCATCAGAAGTTCTTGCATGCCTTTCGGCCATTGCATTTGCTTCATGCAAAGACTCGGGACACGAGCATACCTTCAATGGGACGCATGTATGCTCGGAATGTGGGTATGTTATGTGGTAGGCACCTATACGGGCAAATGCATACAAACCAGTTTCTCGGGCTTGTATGCAAGTGGAGCTGGAGGAAATGGAGTTGTGACGTATTATGATGCTACGACCAAGGAAACTAGTGTATTACCCACTTCCCTGAATACCTAATATCAGAATGTATGGCCAGACCGAGGAAGACAGAGATGGTGATGTTGAATATGCATACAAGTGTACGGACACAGACCTGAATCATTCGCACTGAAAGAACAATACCTGTCGCTTCAAGGGCTCTCCTTCGCCGGAGGACCCTTTTCAATACATTCGGAACAGGCTGGCCAAGAACCTCTGCATGGTTTGCCCCCTACAGGACAGACCCGTCCCATCCGGCGATATCGTCACTGCTGAACGGGGCGTCGATCGGCTTGCCGTAGATGCTTTCGTAGGCCGTCTTTTTCATCAGGTAGTCCTCTTCTGCCATCCGCGCGCTTGCCTCGCGGGGACTCGCGCCCTTGGGGGGATGGAGCACTCCAAGCAGGTGCAGGGTGTAGCGCACCTTGTGGAACGGAGCCTTGTCCATCTGCTTCTCGTCCCTTATCTCGACAAAACAGGAAATCACCGGCTTGTCGAACAGGCATGCGTAATAATAGGCTCCGCGCTTGCATGGCCTTGGCCTTCGCCAACCCCACCACATCTCCTGTTCGGGATATATCAGCACGTAGCCGCCCTTGTTCAACGCCTTGTGCATCTCCGGCTCGAAGAAATTCCTCATGTAGAAGCTGTCAGAGGCAATCGGAATCAGGTCGGTGTTGGTCAACAGGAAGCCAAGCATGCCGGGAATCAGCAGGTTCCCCAGCTGGCTGACCACATACAGCCTCCGCTTTCCCTGCTTGATGGCGAAATGGCGCAGCACGCAGTTGTCGAACTGGCTGAAGTGGTTGCTGGTCAGGATCGCTCCCCCTTGCAGGCCTTCCAGATGCTCCTGCCCGACAATCCTGGTATGCATGTTGCAGAGGAACTTCTCCCCGACGTCGATCATCAGGTCGGCGGCGAAGTTCTTCAGAGGGAAAAGCAAGCTTTTCCGACCCGCAACAAACGTGTCCAGCACCTTCTGGCTCTCCTCCGGGGAAAGCACCGGGTCGGAAAACTCCGCCTTGGCGTGGAAATCGCCCCTCTCGAAATTGGAACGGATGTTTCCGATGACGCGCAGGCGGTCGGGACCGAGAATCATAGGCGTGGCTCCTTGTCCTCGACAAAGACCTTCCGGAAGGTCAGGTCGTGATGAGCGCGCTCGGCCATCAGACGCATGTGCTCGCCGTCCTGTGCCACCTGCTCGGGGCCATAGTCCCGCTTGACCTTCAGGATTTCCGGATAGCAGGAACAACGGCTGGCGTACTTCCAGAAATAGTCCTCATAGGCGACCCCATCGTAGTGCCACGGCTTCTCATAGAGGTTGTAGTGGATCAGCAAAGGGTCGGCAATCGGAGCCTCGCCCTTGACCGGCATGGTATCCCAACGGGGATCGATATAGGCGATCTTGCCGGCGCACAGCGCGTTCAGGTAATCCTGGTCAGGGGCGATGCAGTCGAACTGATAGGTGTCGTAGTAATGGAGGAATTTCATGGCCAGGTTATGCTCGCGCAAGGCCTTCATGCCGAGCAGCAACACCCCGCTGTTGATATAGTCGGTGCGCTTCACCCCAATCGCTTTTTCCAGATACTCGACCAGAACGGGAACGTGCTGGATCGAGTGGTCGGCCACCGCCCCGATCAGGTTTTCCCCAAGGTCGATATCGTACATCTTGGCGATATCGGCATTCAGGACGACGTCGCTGTCGATATAGATCCCTTTATCGTACTCGGGAAAGAGCCGGGGCAGGAACAGGCGGTAGAAAATCGTGATCGTGAAGAAATCGGCGCGCAGGCGGTTGCCCATGCGGTCGGTGATGGCGGACAAGTTTTCCGTCATAGGCCGGAACACGATCTCCACGTTCGGCTTGGCGAAACTGCTCATCGCAGCGCGGTGCGCCTCGGAAAGATCCTGATAAAGGATAACCAGCCGGTACTGGCGGGCAGGGTCGACATGGTCGACCAGACTGGCGACAGCAACCGTGCAGAACGGCGCGAACGCGTCATCAATCGTAAAGAAAACCGGAATCACATCTTGTTCAGCCATTTTGGACTTCTCCTTGGGAACGAATCGCGGACATGTGGTATGCATATTGGGAAAGCAGGTCGTCATAGACATGCAGATGCAGGACATCATGCATCCGGTCCACCTGCCACGGCTTCACGGTGACGGCGTGCAGCCAGGGAAGAAACCGGAAGCTTGTAGTGAAATGCTGCAGGATGGTACGGCGATGAAGCCTGCGTTGCTCGTTGTATCTCCTCGGCAACAACTTCTTCTCAGCGGCCAGCTTGTTCAGGGCCGACTGGTCGGGCATGAAAAGCTGCTGGGTGGCGCACATATGCCTGCATCGCCTCAACAGCCCGGATTTCCGGATCTGGACCATGTTCATGACCAATACCCCGCTGTTCAGGTAATCGAAGACATGGCGGCCATGGTGGAAGAACCAGCGGCCATAGTAGTCAAGGACACCGGCAATCTCGTAGCCCTCCATATCGGTATTGTACAAGCCGTCCAGCGGAGCACGGGCAATCACGTCGGCATCCAAGTACAGCAGGCGGTCGGGAAGATCGTCCAGCAAGTCGACATAGAGGCGCAACATGCACAGCGGGGAGAAACGGGTCTCCATGTTTGGTGCGGGAGGTTCAGCCTTGAACTGGCTGGTCATGTCGTACAGCCTGACCCAGTTGCCAGGATTTTTTTCCTTGGCCAGCTTGTCCAGGTATCCGGCAAAAAAGGGAGGGATCTTCTGATAGACATGCGTGGAGGTCCGGCATTCCATGGTCAGCACGCGCACATGCAATTCAGCTGTTTCCTGTTTGAGTACGGATAGCAGGGAAATCAAAATCCCGTCCTCTGCATTCCGGTCACCGCAGTAGAGCAGTTCCATCGCCCTTCTCCTCTATCGGCAGATACGTCACGTAGGCGTAGCTGCTTTCTTTCGTCGCGCAGGCCCGCATGAGGCCCGCCACCCCATCGCACAACGCCTGCTTGCGATCCCGTTTCGCCAAGCCCGCATCATCCTTGACCGGTCCCTCCAGATAGACGGTCGTCCTCGGTCTCTTGCCGAATCGCCGTTTCTGGTAGGTCGTCGTCGCCACATACACCGGAGCGTCGAGCTTCACGGGATAGGTGAAGGATACCGGACCAAAGGGACGGATGCCCGTATACCAAGGCCAGACGTGCGCCTCGGGGTACACATAGATGCCGCAGCCCTCACGTACCCGCCGGGCAACCGCATCCTCGAACGCATGCATCTGCCCCACGCCTGAAGGAATCGGCAGGATCCCCCACATCGGAAGGATCCTTCCCACCAGCGGAATCCCAAGGTTCGCGCTGCCTCCGATCCAGTACTTGCGCCTGGCCGGGTTTTCCAGAAACGGCATCACGACATCACCGAACGGCTGGGTATGGTTGGCGTACACGAAGTACCCCTGCTTCCGGTCCTTGGGAAACCGGGCCCGGTTCACCACTTTCAGATGGAGGGCGCAGCGGCAGTAGACCAAAGCAATCAGGAAGCCACAACCGTAAAGCAAGCGGCTCAGCAAGCGGTAGAAGGGGTTGGCGTGCACAAACCGAAAGTCCTCATCCACCGTCTTCGCCTGATTGGCTGTCTGGACGAAATCCTCGGCAAACGAACGGTAGTACCGCATGCGCCCCTTTATCTGTCCTCGTTCCTCCCACATATGCCGTTTCATCTTACCTGACGGCAACGGAAAAGGCAATTCAATGTGTACAGTCACGATTTTCTAGTGTCATAGTTGGTTTCTACTATAATTCTGGCTATAATCATGACACATGAGAAGATGGACCTGCATGCTTGTCATCATCTTTGCCACGACCATACTGCCGGCCGCACCGGTCCGTGTCGCCTGCGTCGGGGACAGCATCACCTATGGGCTGCGGCTCATCGACCGGAAGAAGGACTGCTACCCGGCGGTGTTGCAGCGGCTGCTGGGAGACGGGTACGAGGTGCGCAACTTCGGAGCCAGCAGCGCCACCGTCCAAGAGAGCGGGAACCGCCCCTATACCCGCAAGGCCGTCTACCAGGAAAGCCTTGCCTGGCAACCCGACATCGTCCTCCTGCTCCTCGGCACCAACGATTCCAAAAAAAAGAATTGGGAGGGCGTCGATTCCTACATGGATGCAATGCGCAAGACGGCCGCAAGCTACAAGAACCTTCCGAGCGACCCGCACATCTACGTGATGACGCCACCGAAGGCCTTCAGCGGGTATGCCGGCATCAACGACAGCCATATCAAGGAGGAGTCCGAGGCGATCCTCGCCCAGACCGATTATCCGGTCATCGACCTGCGGGCGGCCTTCGAGGACAACCGGCAGTGGATCGGCAAGGACGGCATCCATCCAAACAAGGAAGGCGCACGGGAAATCGCAACACGCATTGCCAAAACGTTGCAACACGGTGCTGATTTGCCTCAAGAAAACGAACCAGCACTGCAAATCCTTTGACAGTTCGCAACAACCGTCCGTATACTCACCTTAGCCGCTAGGCTAAGGAGATTCTTATGAAGAAACTGATTTCTTTGGCTCTGTCCCTCTCTCTTGCAACAGCTCTGTTTGCAGGTGGCGCGTCCGAAGCTCCCGCGAAAACGGCAGCATCCAGTCAGCAGTCCGGCCCGAAAGCCTACAAGGTAGCCCTGATCATCGAGAACACCATCGACGACAAAGGCTGGTGCCAGGCCATGCACGACGGTATCCTCGAAGCCCAGAAGGAGCTTCCCGGACGCATCGAATACAGCTACAGCGAGAAGATGGCGCCGGTCGATGCCGGATCCGTCGCCCGCCAGTATGCCGCCCAGGGCTATGACCTGATCATCTGCCATGGAGCCCAGTACAAGAACCTGGTCATGGAAATGGCCGACGAATACCCCAACATCTCCTTCGCCTTCGGCACCAGCGCCGAAATCGGACCGAAGAATGTCTTCACCTATATGCCCCAGAGCGAGGAAACCGGATATCTTGCCGGCATCATCGCAGGCCTGACCACCAAGACCGGCACCATCGGTATCGTCGGACCAGTAGATGGCGGAGATGCGGCCCGCTATAACCGCGGCGTCGTCCTTGGCGTCAAGGATGTCAACCCCAAGGCGAAGATCCTGGTCGCCCATACCGGCTCCTTCAGCGACTTCGTCAAGGCTGGAGACCTGGCCAAGGTCCAGATGCAGCAGGGTGCCGACATCCTCACCGGTTCCTCGCAGCAGGCAATCGGAGCCCTTCGGGCCGTCGCCGAGGAGAAAGACAAGGACATCTACTGGGTTGCCCAGGATGGAGCTTTGCTGACCATCCCGGAAGGCTACAAAGTCATCGCGTCCTCTTCCTACAACTACGGCGCCGTCATGGTCGGGTTGGTCGGAAAGCTTGATGCCGGGACCAAGGGCGGAGAGTGCATCCCGATGAACTTCAACAACGGCGGTTTCATCTGGGCGTGGAACGACAATCTGAAGAAGGCAGACGTCGCGGCCAAGGTCGACGAGGCCATGGACAAGTTCAAGGCCAAGGCCGACACCCTCGACTGGGCCAGCGTCGACTACTCCAAGCTCTGATTTTCCACGGAACCGGCTTCCACTTTCCGGGAGCCGGTTGCTCTTTTTTCTTCCTGCAAGGAAACACATGGAACGAATCACCAGTCTCCGCATGGAGCACATCACCAAGAGGTTCCCCGGAACCCTTGCGAGCGACGACATCTCCATCTCCGTCGGCGAAGGCGAGGTGCTCGCGCTCGTCGGGGAGAACGGCGCGGGCAAGACCACATTGATGAACATCCTGATGGGCCTGTACCAGGCCGATGAAGGGAACATCTTCATCAATGACAAGCCAGTCCATTTCTCCTCTCCCAACGATGCCTTCGCTGCCGGCTTGGGAATGGTCCACCAGCAATACATGCTGGTTCCCAACATGACCGTCACTGAGAATATCGCCCTTGGCTACAAGCAGGCGTGGAAACCCCTGAAACTGAATACCGCCATGGTGCGCAGGCGCATCGTGGAAATCTCCGAGAAATACGGACTCGCCGTGGATCCCGACGCATATATCTGGCAATTGTCGGTCGGAGAGCAACAACGGGTCGAGCTGGTCAAGACGCTCTGCCTCGGGGCACGGTTCCTCGTGCTCGACGAACCAACCAGCGCCCTGACACCTCAGGAGACGGACGAGCTGATCCTGCTGCTGAAGCGGATGACCAAGGAGCTCTCGATCATCTTCATCAGCCATAAGCTGCAGGAAGTCGAGAGCCTTTCCGACCGCATCACGATCCTGCGTCACGGACGTGTGGTCTTCAACGGCAACACCAAGGACCATCCAGCCGGAGAGATCGCGGCCCTGATGACCGGCCACGAGGTGGTCATGCCGGTCAACGACAGCAAGCCGGTCGAAGGGGAGAACGCCTTGGAAATCGAGCATCTGGCGGTTCCCAGCGACCGAGGCTTCCTGGCAATCAACGACCTGGACCTGACCATCAAGGCAGGCGAGATTGTCGGGCTTGCCGGCGTTTCCGGAAACGGACAGCGCGAGCTTGCCGAGGCAATCAACGGCTTGCGGACCCCAAGCGGGGGCACGATCCGGCTGCTCGGACAGGACATCACCGGAAAATCGGTCCATGACATCATCTCCATAGGCTGTGGCTATATCCCCGAGGAACGCAATATCGAGGGTATCGTCCCCTCCTTCAGCATCCAGGAGAACCTGATCCTGAAGGACGCGGACAAGCCCCCCTTCTCCAAAGGAATCTTCCTTGACCGGAAGAAGATCGCCAGGTATGCCGAAGAAATGCGGGACACATTCGATATCCGCTGTCCGGGCGTCAACGTCGCGGCCGGAAGTCTTTCGGGTGGCAACATCCAGAAAGTGATCCTCGCCCGTGAGCTGAACCGCAAGCCGAAATTCCTGGTCGCCGTCTATCCGATCCGCGGCCTTGACCTGGGTGCCGCCCAGTTCATCCACGAACAATTGCTCGCTTTCCGGGCAAAAGGCTACGGAGTCCTCCTGATCAGCGAGGAACTGGACGAGATCCTCCAGCTCTCCGACCGGATCGCGGTCATCTTCAAAGGCAGGATCCAGGCAGTCCTGCGCAAAGGCGAGGCGACCAAGGAACGCCTTGGCATCCTCATGGCGGGGGTACAGTCATGAACAAGCGATTCATTCTCATCTATAAAAGCTGCATCGTCCTGCTGGCAGTCATCGCCGCCATGGCGCTGGGCAGCGTCATCCTGATCGCCATCGGGGCGAACGTGGCGAAAACCTACGCGGTCATCGTCTTCGAACCGCTGAAGAACATCGGCCTGCTCGCCGAGGTGGGCATCCGCATGATACCCTTGACCATCATCGCCCTGGGAATCGCGGTAGCCTATCGCAGCGGAATCATCAACATCGGTGCCGAGGGGCAGATGATGATGGGAATCCTCGGAGCGGCGGCGGTCGCGCTGGCCATGCCCGAGGTGCCCAAGCCTGTCCTGATTCCCACCGCCATGCTGGCAGGCTTTGCCTGCGGCGGCCTGTGGGGTGCGCTTGCAGGCTATCTGAAAGCGAAGCTCCAGGTCAGCGAGCTGCTCTCCACCGTCATGCTGAACTACATCGCCGAGCAGTTCTACACCTTCTGCCTGCGCAAGCCGATGCTCGATCCGGCCGAAATCACGATGGGAAGCGGCACCCCGCAGACCATGCGGCTGACCAAGAACATCTGGCTCTCCCGCATCATCACCGGTACCAGGCTCCACACCGGGCTGATCATCGCCATCATCCTCGCCGTGCTGGTCTATTTCCTGCTCTGGAGGACATCCTTCGGCTTCAAGATGCGCGCCGCGGGAGCAAGCGCCCGGGCGGCACGCTACGGCGGCATCGCCGTCGGCACCTGTCTCGTCGTCGCCATGGTCATCAGCGGTGGGCTGGCAGGACTGGCCGGAGCAATCGAGGTGATGGGGGTCCATCACCGCGCCATCGGCGGCATCACCAGCGGCTATGGCTTCTCCGGCATCGTCGTCGCGCTGTTCGGCGGCCTGCATCCCGCCGGCATCATTCCCGCCGCCTTCTTCTTCGGCCTGCTCCTTGTCGGAGGCAACATGACCCAGAACGCGGTGGGAGTCCCCGCCAACATGGTCAGCGTCCTGCAGGGCGTCATCATCCTTGTCATCGTCGCGACCCAGATGGTGCTCTCCAACAAGTACCTGATGGAACGGGTCTGGAGACACTTCCAGAAGGAGCATGCAGAATGAATTACCTCGTCACCATCCTCACGCTGGCCATCGCCAGCAGCGTCTCCCTCCTGCTCGCCTCGCTCGGAGAAATGATCAACCAGCGCAGCGGCGTCTTCAACCTCGGTTGCGAGGGCATCATGGCGGTCGGAGCCTTCCTCGGAATGCTGGTCCCCTATCTGGTAGGGAAAGGCGGGCCGACAAGTGGAATCTACAACCTGCTGGGGCTGTTGCTCGCCACCGGAATCGGAGCCCTGCTCGGCCTCTTCTTCGCCATCTTCGTCGTCACCTTCCGGGCCCCTCAGGGCATCGCCGGCATCGGTCTGGAAATGTTCGGCCTGGGCGTCGCGGGCACGCTGTTCCGCCACTTCATCGGCGGCACGCAGAGCGTCCCCGGCATCACCACCGCCCCGATTCCCCTGCTGTCGAGGATTCCCGTCCTCGGGCCGGTCTTCTTCAGCCAGAACATCCTGGTCTACGTCGCCTATCTTTGCGTGCCTCTGTCCTGGTACCTGCTCTTCAAGACTCCATGGGGACTGAAGGCAAGGGCCTGTGGCACGACACCGCGGGCGGCCGACTCGATCGGCATCAACGTCAACCGCATGCGCTACCAGGCCCTGGCCATCGGTGGAGCCATGGCGGGCCTTGCCGGGGCATACCTCTCGCTCTGCCAGGCAAAAATGTTCAGCGACAGCCTGATCAGCGGCCGTGGCTTCATCGCCGTCGCATTGGTCTACTTCGGCCATTGGAAGCCGGTGAAGATCATGTGGGGCGCACTGCTCTTCAGCCTTGCCCAGACCTTCCAGAACGTCATCCAGTCCCTCGGCATCAACTTCCCCTACGAGTTCGCCGTCATGCTGCCCTATGTGCTGGTCATCCTGGTCCTCGCCTTCGACAGGGAAAGCCAACGGCTCGGACCCACAGCCTTGGGAGCCCCGTTCAACCGGGAAATCAGGACCTGATTCGTTCACTCCCCAGCTTTTGGGGAGTGTTTTTGTCCAATTTGGGTGAACGTTCACCTATGTTTTCCTTATCATTTTTGCTTTTTCTATGAACTTTTTTCTTAGGTGAACGATTTTTTGTATTAACATTCATCCTGTGGGCGTGACACTGAAGGACATCGCACAGGCTACGGGATACTCCATCAACACCGTCAGCAGGGCGCTACGGGACGACCGGCGTATCAGCGATGAAGCCAAAGAGAGGATCCATGGCGAAGCCAAACGGCTCCGCTATATCCCCAATGCGATCGCCAGCGCGATGCGCTCCATCCACACCAAGAGCATCGGGGTGGTCACCGCCGACAGCGCCAACCAACACCTGGACTTCTACGGCATGCTCGTCGCCCTGCTCTTCGAGCGGCTTTCCAAGGCAAGCAGGGATGCTTTCTGGCACCGGCAAGCGGTGATGATGGAAAATGCCTGCAGGCAACTGGTCGCCACCGAAGCCGACATGCTGGGAAGGAGCGAAGCCTATTATGGCTGGCAACCGGAACAGATGAACCACACCGACTGGGACTATTTTGACCGGGACGACCAGATCCGCGGCACCTTCGCGATCGATATCGCCTGGGTGGCGGTGCTTGGATATGGCGCTTGGCTTACCTTGCAAGAGGAGGGATACATCACATGCGACGAACCAGTCTGATCAGCCTGAACCTTTGGAATACCGAACATCTGGATGAGCGGAAGGAGTGTCTGGTCTCCTTCGCGCGGTGTTACCAGGCAGACCTGTTCTGCTTCCAGGAAATCAGGCCGGCGCTCTGCGACCTGTTCGACCAGGCGCTTCCCGAATACCGGCGGGTCGAGGGAGCCGAGCCGGGGTGGAAGGAAGAAGGATCGATCTACTATCGCAAGGAACTCTTCCAGGAAATCGGGCACGGCTACGTCGACCTGCATATGCCCGAACACAAACGTGGACTGTTCTGGGTCCGGCTCCAGGACCAGGATGGCAGGCGCTTTGTCTGCGCCACCGTCCACTTCACCCACCAGCTCAACGCCGACGAGAACCGGAGCGGGCTTCCCTGGCGTCCGGCCGAGGCACGGCTTGCAGGCAAGGCGCTGGACGAAATCGCAGGAGACGGGCCGGTCATTCTTGCCGGGGATTTCAACGACCCCGTCCAAGTGGTCAGGATCCTGCACGAGGAATATGGACTCGAGGACCTGTTCAGGAAGATGGGCGTTCCCAGCCCCTGCACCTTCCCCTGCCTGTTCCTTTCCGACGAGGACTGGCAGGTCGAGGCAATCGACAAGCTGATGGGGAGGCGGATACGGCCTTTGGTTGCCACCAGCCCCCACTACCACACCACCGGCCACGTGCTCAGCGACCATTGGCCGGTCATGACGATCTTCGAGCTGGAATAAGCGGCCGTTTTCCCGCATACTGTCCCCATGCGTCTGACCATGCTATTCCTTTCCTCAATCCTGCTGCTTGCCAGCTGCCAGCAGCAGGGCTACGACCGGCAGAGCCTGATCGCCCTGGGAACCGTCTGCACAATCCAGCTTCCCGCCGGGACCAGGCCACAGGTCTACGACCAAGTGCAGAAGGCGCTCGACACTGTCGATGGAGAGCTTTCCAGAACCAAGGCATCCAGCCAGATCGCCATCCTCAACAGGGAAAAACAGGCGACCCTTTCCGATGACGTGCTGGCGCTCCTGCAAGAGGGAATCGAGGTGGCGGAAAAGACCGATGGCGCCTTCGATCCGGCAATCGGCGCGCTGACAGGCATGTGGGCAATCGCCACCGACCATCCCAGGGTCCCCAGCGAGGAGGAAATCCAAAGCGTCGACACCGACTGGAGGCACATCCGGATTGTCGGAGACCAGGTCACCATCCCCGCCACCATGGAAATCGACCTAGGAGCCATCGGCAAAGGCTACGCCGCCGACCGGATCAAGGAAGTGCTGCGAGAGAACCGTGTCTCCAGCGCGCTGGTCAACCTGGGCGGCAACATCTACGCCATCGGGGAAAAGCAGGGGGGCAACCCTTGGGTCATCGGGTTGAGGGACCCGAACGGTGATGAGGGCCAGGCCTTCATCACCATCCAAGTCCGCGACCTCTCCCTGGTCACCAGCGGAGCCTACGAGCGCAACTTCACCCAGGACGGGGTCACCTACCACCATATCCTGGACAGGAAAAGCGGCTACCCGGCCGAAAGCGACCTGGCCTCCGCCAGCATTCTAGGCCCTTCCAGCACTCTCTGCGACGCCCTCTCGACCAGCGTCTTCGTGCTGGGCAGCGAGCAGGGAATGGATCTCGTCGAATCCCTAGCCGGGTATGCCTGCGTCCTGGTGAAGAAGGACGGCGCGATCCTCTTTTCCCGCGACTTCCCCTACCCGTATCAGCTACGCTCCATCTGAAGCAAACGCTTTAGTCTCTCTTGACCAAGCGCCTTGATGCTCCGATGATTGGGGGAAGAGGTATAGCAACAATGAAGAAAGTATTCATGAGTTTGGATACTGAGGGCCTTAGCGGCCTGACCAGCTGGAAAGAAATGACCGACGACCCGAGCGCTGCGGGAAAAGCCTATATCAGGGAGCTGCAATGGATCCTGGACGAGCTTTTCAAGGCCGCCCCGGAACTGGAAGAAGTGACAATCTGAGATTCCCATTCCCGCGGGGAACACCTGACCTCACGGGTATTCACCGACCCGCGCGTCAACATGATCAGCGGATATCCACGTCAGGACTACATGCTGGCGACCTTGGATGCCTCCTACGACATGCTGATGCTGGTCGGCTACCATGGCATGATCGGCAACAAGTACGCGCTGATGGACCACTCCTACTCCAGCAGCGCCATCTACAACGTAAGGATCAACGGCGTGGCGGTCGGCGAGACCGAACTGAACTGCTACTACGCAGCCACCTTTGGAGTCCCCCTCGGCTTCATCGATGGTGACGACGTCCTGGAAGAGGAACTGAAGCACACCGGCCTGAAACCGGCCTTCGTCCGCACCAAGGAGGGACTCGGACGCTTTTCCGCAAAGCTGTACAGCCCCGGATACCTCGAGCCGAGATTCCGCGACGCGGTGCGCAAAGCGGTTTCGGATTGCAAGGCCAAGAGGCTGCCGGTAATCAAGGCGGAAAGCCCTACCACGCTGGAAATCGACTTGATGACGACCGTCATGGCCGACGCCGTCGAGATGATTCCCGGGGTGACCCGTGTCGGAGGAAGGACCATCTCCTACACCAGCGCCTCGTTCCGGGACATCATGCACATCATCCTGGTGACCGCACTGCTTGCCGGCCGCTACCACGACTACCGCTGACATGCAGCTCATCGAGAGAATCCGTCAGGCATACCCTACCTACAACAAGACGCGCAAGCGTATCGCCTCGTGCATCTTGAACAACCCTGCCAAGTGCTGCTTTCTGTCCTTGAAGGAGTTTTCATCCCTCACCGGGACGGCAGAACTGACCATCCTGAACTTCTGCAAAAGCGTCGGTGCCGACGGCTATATCGAGCTGCGGCACCAGTTGCAGGAGTACGTGATGCAGTGGTCGCACCCATTGGACCGCATCAATGCCCTGCAGGCCACCGAGAACGGCGGCGAGGAGGAATTCTACCGGAACATCTGGAACAGGGAACGGAGCGCCATGGAGGCAACGGTACAGAGGAACCCGTATGAGACCATCCGGCAAGCGATGGGACTGATCGCCAAGGCAGACAGCATCTTCATCGCCGCGCACAACGCCAGCCACATCGCTGCCGACTACCTGGCAATCCGCTTCCACACGTATGGCATCGTCATGCGCCACCTGGACCTGGAGAACCCCAGCAAGTGCATTCCCGAGCTGTTCGACGCCCGCTACAAGCACCCGCTTCTCATCGCCATCGCCACCCTGCCCTACGGCAAGGACACGACGGCGATCACCCGCCTATGCAAGGAGCAGAACGTGGCGGTCATCTCCTTCACCGACAGCGACAGGAGCCCGTTGGTAGCCAACTCGACCTGCTCGATCATCTGTCCGACCAGCGAGGCCTTCGGTGGACTGGTGAACGTCTACACCCCCTTCATCGCCATGTTCGACACCATCTCGATCCTCTTCAACCGCTACTACAAGGCCAACTCCAGCGACCAGAACGAGCGCAGGCTGGAAAGCCAGTACGCGTCCATGCTGGAAGAGCCGATCACCACGCTCTGAAGGGAACAAGGCGCAAGGGTGGGTTCCGTCCCACCAACACTCGCACCACAAGCTGAAGATGCATCGTTCCGATGTGGCAACCAAAATAGAAAAGGAGCTGTCACTCCCGTCCGTCAAGACTATGGGAACAGCTCCTCTTCCTGTCACCAAACCTCTTTTCGTTCAGCAGAGCTGGAGGAATGCGTAGTAGGCCTTGTAGGCCTGGTAGATGTCGAACTTGCTGGTCAGTTCCCAAGGAGCATGCATGCTCAGCACGGGAACACCGCAGTCGATGACCTGCATGCCCCAGGAGGCCGCCATGTGGGCGATGGTGCCACCGCCACCGACATCGACCTTCGCCAGTTCGGCAATCTGCCAGGTGACACCGCCCTCGTTCATCATCTTCCGGAGCTTCGCGATGAACTCGGGGTTGGCGTCGCTCGCCCCGCTCTTGCCTCGGCTTCCGGTATACTTGTTGAAAACCACCCCGTGGGCCAAGGGCGAAGCGTTGTCCTTGTCGTACAGGCTCGCGTTCAGCGGGTCATAGGCGCTGTTCACGTCGCTGGAAATCATCAAGGAGTTCTCCAAGGCACGCCGGAGCGCGAACTCGCCACCGCCAAGCCGGTCGACCACTTCCATGGTCGCGTTGTCGAAGAAGTGCCCGCGCATGCCGGTCGCCCCGAAGCTGCCGATCTCCTCCTTGTCCACCAGCACGCAGGCGCTGGTATAGGCGGGTATCGCCTCTTCCTGGTCAAGCAGGGCCTGCAACGAAGGATAGGAGCATGAGCGGTCGTCCTGGCCATAGGCAAGGACCAAATCCCGCAGCAGTCCGCTGTCACGGGCCTGCCCCATCGGCACAATCTCCAGCTCGGCAGAGCGGAAGTCCTCCTCCTCGATGCCGAGCTCCCGCTTGACGAAGTCCAGGATCCGCTGCTTGCCCTCGTCTTTCTTCGCGAAAGCGCCGAGCACCACATCAAGGTTTTCGCCGTCGACGAACTCGCTTGCCGTCTTCTTCATTTGCTCCTGGGCGATATGGGGAAGGATGTCGCTGATGCAGAAGACCGGATCCTCCGGCTTCTCGCCGATGCAGACATTCACCTGGGTACCGTCCTGCTTGAAGACCACTCCATGGATGGCAAGCGGGAGTGCCAGCCATTGGTACTTCTTGATGCCGCCATAGTAGTGGGTATTCAGGTAGACCACCTCATCCTTCTCATAGATTGGATTGGGCTTGGCGTCCAGACGGGGGGAATCGATATGGGCCCCGAGGATGCGCATGCCCTTCTCGATCGGCTCGCGGCCGATCCGGTACAGGGCGATGCTCTTTCCCATCTTGTTGCAATAGACCTTGTCGCCAGGCTTCAGGCTCGGGACGTCAAGGACGTTCCTGTATCCTGCCTTCTCGGCGGCTGCGACAATCTGCCGGGCACATTCGCGCTCGGTCTTCCCATGGTCGAGAAAGTGCTTGTACCCCTCAATCAGTTGCTGTAAATCCTGCATGGCTTGCTCCTTAAAACTGCGCGATGACGTCAGCGTCCAACGCCTT
>CAJMOS010000045.1 GCA_905215015.1 uncultured bacterium
GGTATCGGAACCTGGTGGTGGTTTCCCCCATGCCTAATGGCGTCTTCAGCGGATCTGGCCGTCGGGCAGGGTGGACGAACTTGGGGGGCTTTTCGGCTTGTTGGAGTTTCCGGCCATAAAATCTCTCCCCATGGGAAGGGTAGGATGACGTATACTTGTTGAAAAGGGAGGAACGTGTTCCATGCAGTATATTGGATCGATTGACCAGGGTACGACCAGCACCCGTTTCATCTTGTTCGACGAGAAGGCGAATATCGTCGCTTCCTATCAGATGGAGCACAAGCAGGTGTACCCCCAGCCCGGCTGGGTGGAGCATAACCCGTACGAGATCTGGGCCAATACGTAGACCTGTATTGACAAGACGCTGGAGAAGGCCCATGTGACGGCGGACCAGATCAAGGGTGTCGGCATCACCAACCAGCGCGAGACGGTCATCGCTTGGAACCCGAAGACCGGACGTGCCTACTACAACGCGATTGTCTGGCAGGACCTGAGAGGATCGGAACTGGTCAACCGGCTTTCCGGAAAGGTCACTCTGGAGTATGTCCAGAAGAAGACCGGCCTGCGCATGAGCCCCTATTTCGCGGCAAGCAAGATCGCCTGGCTGCTGGATCATGTGCCGGGCCTGCGCTACGCGGCGGAGAAGGGCGATGTGGTCTTCGGGACAATCGATGCCTGGCTGCTCTACAACCTGACCGGAGGCAAGGTGATCGCCACCGACGCCACCAACGCCAGCCGGTACATGCTGATGGACATCGAGACGCTCCAGTGGGATGACGACATGCTCGGCCTTTTCGGGATTCCCCGGCAGAGCTTGCCGGCAATCGTCCCGTCGGTCGGGCGCGTCTACGGGACGACGGTACTCGACGGACCCTTCCTCGGAGAGGTGCCGGTCTGCGGAATCTTGGGAGACCAGCAGGCGGCCCTGTTCGGGCAGGCCTGTTTCTCCGAGGGACTGGGCAAATGCACCTACGGCACCGGTTGCTTCCTGCTCTCCAACACAGGCAGCCGCCTCGTCTTCTCGAAGATGGGGTTGGTTTCCACGGTCGCCTACCAGTTCGATGGACAGAAACCTTCCTACGCCCTCGAGGGCTCGGTCGCAGTGGCGGGAAGCCTGGTGCAGTGGGCTCGAGACAACCTGAAGATTGTTTCTTCCGCTCCCGAACTCGACCAGCTGGCCGAAAGTGTTCCCGATTGTGGCGGTGTCTATATCGTGCCTGCTTTCAGCGGGCTTTTCGCCCCGTACTGGAGGTCCGAGGCGCGTGGCGTCATCGCTGGCCTGACCGGTTTCGCGACCCGCGCCCATCTCTGCCGGGCGATTCTCGAGGCGACCGCCTTCCAGGCCAACGATATCTTCGAGGCGATGGAGAGCGACAGTGGCATCCACATGAAGGAGCTGAAGGTGGACGGGGGGCTTACCAACAGCATTCCGCTGATGGAGTTCCAGTCCAACCTGTTGGCAATCCCGGTTATTCGTCCTAAGATAGTGGAGACCACCGCGCTGGGTGCCGCTTATGCGGCAGGGCTGACCAGCGGCGTGTTCAAGGACCTCGACCAGCTCCGCGCCCAGTGGCAGGAGGAGCGCAGGTGGGAACCTGACATGGATGCCCAGACGCGGGACAAGAAGATCCGGAAATGGCGCAAGGCGGTCAGCCGCACCCTGAACTGGATCAACGTGGATGAGGAATAAGGAGAAACTCGCATGAGTTTGACCATGGAATCGACGCTCGACTATGTGAAAATGGCCGTACAGGTCCTTTTCCTGGCTTGGGTGTTCTACCGCTTTTACCAGGGAGTAGCCCAGACCAAGGCCCAGCAGATCATCCGTATGATCATCAGCTACGTTGTGCTGTTCGGCATCTGCATGCTGTGGAACCTCACCGTGCTGGAATGGGTGCTGAGGATCTGCTTCCTGCCGTTGTGGATTTTCATCTGTGTCGTCTATCAGCCGGAAATCCGCCGCTCCTTCATCCAGTTGTGGTCAAGCCATGGCCGGCTGTTCCGCCTTGGCGGACAGACCACCACCAGCGAGCAGATCGATAGCGTGCTGAACGCCTGCGATGTCCTGGTGACGAAGAAACGTGGTGCTTTGATCGTCTTTCCTCGCCGGCTGGGCATCAAGAACATCATTGACAGCGGTACCTATCTGGATGCCGACATCTCCACGAGTTTGATCCTGACGGTTTTCGACCATGACACGCCGTTGCACGACGGCGCCATGATCATCGAGGATGGAAGGATCACCGCGGCCGGTTGCTATCTGCCGCTTTCCGACCAGACCGACATCCGCAAGTCCTTTGGCACCCGCCACCGCGCGGCGCTTGGCCTGGCGGAGGAGAGCGACGCGGTCGTCATCGTCGTCAGCGAGGAGACCCAGGCGGTTTCCGTCGCCTACAACGCCAACCTGTACTATGACTTGGATGACCCCACCATCAAGCGGATCTTGCTGGCGCTGTTCAGCTACCATGACGTGACCCCGGATGAGCTGCAGCAGGAGGTGCCCAGTGTTCAGGCGGAATAAGGTTCTTCATAGTTTGCTATCGAGCTGGATGCCGAAGGTGATCGCCCTGATTGCCGCCCTGTTGCTCTATGTCTTCGGTTCCTACACCAATCGGGAGAGCCGCAATGTGACTATCCCGGTCACCGTGGAGCTTCCCGCCCTGGTGGTGGCGGTCTCCACCGTCCCGACCACGGTCGACGTGAGGATTTCCGGGACGGGGGACGTGATCTACCTTGTCAATCCGGAGATGATCAAGGCCTCGGTCGATTTCTCCAAGGTAGACAAACGCGGCATCGCCGTCGCTCCTGTCGTGCTGGATTTCGACCAGACAGCCTTTGTTTCCGGCAGTATCACCCTTGAGGCGGTTCCCTCCCAGTATCGAGTCATGTTCGAGACTCCTTCTTCCACACGGTAAGCGATGGCGCGCACCGACTGGAACCGACCCCCATTGGCCCCTCTTGGCGAAGGTCTTCGCCGCATCCGCATGACTGTCAGCTATGACGGAGGGGATTATCATGGCTGGCAGAGCCAGGAAAACGGGGTGAGCGTGCAGCAACGGCTCGAGGAGGCGCTGCTGGCGATGCTGGGTGAGCGCGTCGACGTCCAGGGCAGCGGAAGGACCGACAGCGGGGTCCATGCGTTGGGCCAGGTCTGCCATTTCGATATCCGCAGCAAGGTTCCCGCCAAGGCGTTCAAGCCCCGCCTGAACCATTTGCTTCCTCCGGACATCCGTGTCATGGAGGCCGAGGAGGTCGACGGCACCTTCCATGCCCGGTTCACTACGATGGCCCGCGAGTACCGGTATCTTGTCAAACAGATTGATGATGTGACGGCTTTCGACCATCATCGGGTCTATGCGGTCAAGGCGCTTCCCTCGATGGATCTGTTGGACGGGTACGCGGCGTGCATCCAGGGGACCCACGATTTTTCCACCTTCTGCGCTGCCGGCGACCTTTCTCCCTCGAAGTTCCGAGATATTTACGTCAGCAAGTGGACCTTGGGCAAGGATTCCTATGGGTACGATTTGCTGACCTACACGATTTGTGGCAACGCCTTTCTGTATCACATGGTCCGGTCTTTGGTCGGGACCCAGCTGGACTGCGCCCACCAAGGCTTGGGTGTCCAGATGTTCCGTGAGATACTGGACTCGAAGGATCGTCGGAGGGCGGGACGTACCGCCCCGAGCGAGGGGCTGTACCTCGCCCGGATCAGCTATGACCCGGACGAGTATGCTTGGTTCGAGGAGCGGGACAGATGACGCGGGAAGAGAAGATCGAGGCAATGAAGGAGTTTTCCGACCTGTGTGACCAAGCGCGGGCCTGTATCACCGGGGAGCCTTACCACCACACCGAGATAGAGATTTCCGTCCCCGAGGAACAGCCTGTCGATATTGGAAGCGCCGATTTGCGGCAGCTTTCCTCCATGGTGCTTTCCTGCCAGCGTTGCCGGCTCTGCCAGGGGCGGAACCATGCGGTGGTCGGGGAGGGGGTCATGCGCCCGTTGCTGATGGTGATCGGCGAGGGGCCGGGAGCGGACGAGGACGCCACCGGCCGGCCCTTTGTCGGAAGGAGCGGGCAGTACCTTGACTCTTGGCTGAGCCCGATCGGCCTTTCCCGCCAGAAGAATGTCTATATCGCCAACATCGTCAAATGCAGGCCGCCCCAGAACCGGACTCCGCTTCCGGACGAGGTGGAACTCTGCGTCCCCTATGTGAAACGGCAAATCCAGCTGGTTGGTCCGCAGGCAATCCTCCTGTCCGGGGCGACCGCCGCCCATGCCATGCTGGGCAGGGTCGAGGGAGTGGGAAAGCTCCGGAACCAGACGTTCCAGCTTGATGGGATCCCGACGGTGGTCACCTACCACCCGGCCGGAGTGCTTCGCAATCCTACGTTGAAAAGGGATGTCTGGAACGACATCAAGCGGATCGCCGGCATCCTCCAGCTCCCGATTCTCAGAGGCCGGTGATGTTCGCCTCCATCTTGGTTGACCGCCCGCTGAAGCAGAGCTTCACCTACCAGGTTCCCGACGACATGGCTGTCGCTGCCGGAGTGCGGGTCGTCGTCCCCTTCGGGAGCCAGGAACTGACTGGCTATGTGATTGGATTGCAGTCCTCCTTCGAGACCACCGGCTTCAAGGTGCTTCCGATCAAGCGTGTCATCGACAAGGAGCCGGTTTTCGGTTCGGGGGAAATCGCCCTTTCCAAGTGGATGAGCCGCTTCTATCTCTGCAGCCAGGGAGAGGCGCTCGCATTGATGATTCCTGGCGGCAAGAAGGAGAACATCATCCCCGCCATGAGCATGGAGGCCGATGACGAGGTAGGGGTGGTAAGCCAGCTCACTTCGGAGCAGGCCTCGGCGATAGAGACGATCGGCCGGGCGGAATACCCCATGTATTATCTATATGGCGTGACGGGAAGCGGCAAGAGCGAGGTCTTCCTGCGTAGCGCCGAACACGTCATAGCCCAGGGCCGGCAGGTCATCTACCTGGTGCCCGAAATCACGTTGACTTTCCAGTTGGCGAAGATGGTCCAGAAGCGCTTCGCCGACCGGGTTGCCATCCTCCATAGCGCCTTGACCGACAGCCAGCGGCTGGCGGAGTGGATGCGGATTCGTAATGGCAGCGTTGATTTGGTGATTGGAGCCCGTAGCGCGGTCTTCGCTCCGGTGCCAAGGCTTGGCATGATCATCATCGACGAGGAACATGAGAACAGCTACAAGGCCGACCAGACCCCCCGCTACCATGCCCGCCAGGTAGCCCAGTGGAGGTGCCAGAGCGAGCATGCCCTGTTGGTCATGGGGTCGGCGACCCCGTCGATGGAGGCGTGGAAGTTGGCACAGGAGGGGAAGATCCACTATATGGAGCTGCCCCATCGGGTTGGCGGGGGCAAGCTTCCCGAAATCAGCGTCGTCGACATGAAAGGGGTCTCCACCACGATCGGTCCCCAGCTAGAGGAGGCGATGCGGCAGGTACTGCAGCGGGGCAAGCAGGTGGTCCTGTTCCTCAACCGGAGGGGATTCTCCTACTATTTCCACTGCAAGAGTTGCGGGTATGAGATGACATGTCCCCATTGCTCGGTCTCGCTGACGTACCACAAGTCGAAGAACCTGATGGTCTGCCATTACTGCGGCTACCATACCCGACCGGTCCATGTCTGTCCGCAATGTCACTCGCTGGATGTCGGATACAGCGGTTTCGGGACAGAGATGGTGGAGAGCGAGGTCCAGTCGCTTTTCCCCGGCAAGCAGGTTGCCCGGATCGATGCCGATGTCTCGGCCAGCGACAGCCACCAGAACAAGGTCCGGAAGATCATCGAAGCCTTCGGCGAGGGAAGGATCGATATTCTTCTGGGCACCCAGATGGTTGCCAAGGGGTTGAACTTCCCCGGAGTCGAGCTGGTCGGCATCGTCCTTGCCGACAGTGGCCTGAACATTCCCGATTTCCGTGCCGAGGAACGCACCTTCGCCCTGCTGACCCAGGTCTCGGGGCGCGCGGGACGGTACAACGACAAGGGCAGGGTGGTGATCCAGACCTTCCATCCGAAGAACGCTGCCATCGTCGCCGCCCAGCGTGGGGACCTGAAAGCCTTCTACTCGATGGAGCTGGCGAACCGCGAGATGACCGGCTTTCCCCCGTACAGCCGCTTGGTCAACCTGGTCTTGCGTGGCCGGAAGGAACAGACGGTGGTCTCCGCCTGTGCCACGCTGGGGGACCTGATCCGGAGCCTGGATCCGGATGGGGCTGTGGAGGTGATGTGCAACGATGCCTGCGCCATCGAGCGCAAGGGGGACTACTTCCGCCACCATATCCTGCTGCGCAGCCTGCATCCGGGAAAACTGCAAGCGCTCGTCGCCCGCGCCCTAGGTCTGTACAAGGTCCCTTCCGGCATCTATGTCGAGGTCGATATCGACCCGATGCAGATGCTCTGATGAGTTGGCATTCTGGACCAATACGTGTACATTGGAAGCTGGAAATGTTCGAGGAGTAGTCCATGTTGCATATCTTGAAATTAGGGAATCCTGTGCTCAGCCAGCAGTGCGCACCGGTGACCGAATTCAACGAGGAATTGAAAAAGACTGTGGAAGGCATGTTCGAGGCGATGGAAAAGGCTGACGGGGTGGGACTTGCGGCTCCGCAGGTCGGCATCCCCAAGCGCTTCTTCGTGATCGAGATCAAGGACGAGGTGCGCCGCGCCTTCATCAACCCCCAGATCATGCAGACTTCGATGGATGAGGTGATGATGGAGGAGGGTTGCCTTTCCGTTCCCGGTGTCTACCGGGAGGTGAAGCGCCCCCGCCAGGTCACCGTACAGGCTCAGGATGTGGACGGCAAGCCCTTTACCGTCACCGCTGACGGACTGTACGGCAGGTGCATCCAGCATGAGTACGACCATTTGAACGGCGTCCTGTTCATCGACCATCTTGACGAGGTGGAAAAGGAGCAGGCGGTCAAGCTGTTCAAGCGGAAGAATCGTTTTGGAAGGAACAAGTGAAGATCCTTTTTGCCGGTACTCCCGATATCGCCGTTCCCACGCTCGAGGCGCTTGCCGCGCGTTTCGAGGTGGTTGGGGTCCTGACTGGACTCGACAAACCCCAGGGCCGCAAGAAAATTCTGGTGGCGTCCCCGGTCAAGCAGGCCGCCCTGCGGCTCGGCCTGCCGGTCGTCCAGTTCGACCACCTTGGCAGCGAGGCCCGCGGCGCAGTCAGCGCGCTCGGGGCCGACACGCTGGTCTGTTTCGCTTTCGGCAAGTTCTTCGGGCCGAAATTCCTAGGAATGTTCAGCTTGGCTCTGAACATCCATCCCTCGCTCCTGCCGGAGCTTCGGGGACCAAGCCCAATCCAAGGGGCTATTCTCGGCGGCATGACCGAGAGTGGTATTTCCATCCAGAAACTGGCCAAGGAGATGGACAGCGGGGACTTGTGCGCCCAGATGCGTTTCCCGTTGGACGGGACGGAGACCGATGGTTCCCTGACCGAGAAGGTCTCCCGCCTTGCTCCTGCTTTCGTGGTCGACGCGCTTTCCAAACCCCTCGTCTTCACTCCCCAGAGCGGGGAGCCCACCTTCTGCAGGATGCTCAGCCATGAGGACGGCATCATCTCCTGGAATCGGCCTGCCAGAGAGATTTCCGCCCAGATCCGTGCCTTGTATCCTTGGCCGAAGGCGCAGACCACCTTCCAGAAAGGCGTGCTGTACGTGACCGGGACGAGCGGGTATGAGGATGGTGTCGAGGGACCGGCGGGTATGGTGCTGCGCAAGGACAAGAAGCGTGGCATCGCAGTCCAGACCGGCGAGGGAATCCTCTGGGTCAGCAGGCTCCAGAAGCAGCAGAAGAACGAGATGGACGCCCTTGCCTTCCTGAACGGGAACCAGGGAATCCTGGGCTCGGTACTGGGGGAATAAGTTCCATGGGCAGGCGTTCGCTGGCGTGGTTGCTCCTGCTTTTGGCCGCGCTGCCCCTGTCGGCCCGGCCCAAGGTGGCGCTGGTCCTCGGTGGCGGCGGGGCGAAGGGTTTCGCGGAAATCGCCGTGATCGAGGCGGTCGAGAAATACGGGATTCCGGTCGACATGGTCCTGGGTACCAGCATGGGCGCACTGATCGGGGCCATGTACAGCGTCGGCTATACTCCGAAGGAAATCGACGCCTTTGCCTCGAGCAACGATTTCATGAGCGTCGTCCTTGAACCAGCCAGCGAGCGGCCGTTTCCCATGCCGGAGGCCTTCGCTCCCCGCAAGGATAATGTCGTCTCTCTCGGCTTCAGCAAGAAGTCTATTGGCAGCACTCCCGGTCTGCTCGGGGATTCCCGGTTGCTCGACCTGTTGAACCGCATGTACGGCAGACAGGATGGAGTGGTCGATTTCGACGATCTTCCGATTCCTTTCCGCGCCGTGGCCACCAATGCGGTGACCGGACAGAGGATTGTCTACGACCATGGCTCTTTGGTGGACGCTGTCCGCTCCAGCATCTCCCTGCCTGTCATCTTCGCTCCCTATCCCCAGCCGGATGGCTCGCTGGCCATGGACGGAGGCTTGGTGGACAATGTTCCCATCGATCTTGCCCGCGAGCTCGGGGCCGACTATGTGATCGCCGTGGATGTCAACGGGCACAGGATGCTTGGCGAGGCGGAAATCCAGTCGGTGACCGACGCTGCCCTGCAGGTGACGTCGCTCGTTACTCAGAGTCCTGCAATCAGGCAGTACGGTGATGCCGACATCTTGGTGCTGCCCCACGTCGAGGGTTATGGAACGATGGCCTTCGGAGACTACAAGGATATCGTAGCGGTAGGCAGAGAGGAGTGCGAGGCCCTCGCTTCCCAGTTCGAGACGCTTGCCCGAAAACTGGAGGAACAGGGAGCCTTGGTCGGCTACGACCCGGATCGGGCCGGTGCCTACCAGCTGGTGGAGCCTCGTGTGGTGAGTGACGTCTTGGTGGAGGACCGCTCGACCATCGCCCAACGTCAGCGGTTGAAGAAGCAGGATTTCGCCAGCTTTGAGGGCAAGGTCTTTGACGAGAAGCAGAGGGTGAGGCTTTCCCGATACCTCGAACGACTACGCTCCACGTATCGGTTTGCCTCGCTGAGCTATGATCTGCGGGACCTGCCGGACGGAACCATCCAGCTGGTGGTCCGTACCTCCTCATACACAATTCCCCAGCATCGCTTCACCATCGGGGGCGTTCCCGAGGCCGGTGTCTCCAACAATGGGCCCGGCCAGGTCACTTGGTCGGCCCTCAATCTGCGGACCCAGTTTGATTTCACCCAGCTTGGCCCTGTCGAGCATTTGAAGTTCTGGTACGAGCAGGGGCAGAGTGGCGACTTGGGGGTTTCCGTCACATTGCCCTTCGTGTCGATGAACTCCCATATTTTTGGGTTCGAAGGTGGCGCCGTCTGGTCGATGGGCTCCTTCGAGCTTGCCAGCAATCTGGAATATGGTGACCGCAGGGCTGCCCTGGACATGGGCGTCCTGGGGGACCTGAGCTTCCTGTATGACTATGCGGACTTGTTCAACCTGCGTATCGGCAACCAGTTCCGCTGGTTTGACATCCATCATGGCGAGTCCTCCTTTTGGATGAGCAGGGCCTACGCCTCGATCGTGGTCGACACGATGCACAAGAGCAGTCTGATCCAAAGCGGTTTCCGGGCTGACGTGCGCTATCAGGCCGAGTGGAAGGATGGTACCGAGTATGGCTACAGCCTGCAGGCGCTGCTGCGGCAGGATATCGAGATCCGAAGCGAGCGAGAGATGCTCGGCTACCAGTTGGAGTTCCATTGGTTGCGGCTGACCGAGGGACTGAACCAGTCCTATGTCGATATCGGGGGTGTCAACGGACTTCCCGGATACAGCTACGCGACGCTCAGGCAAGATGTGGCTGGGGGCTGCATGCGCTACCGAATCCGGGTCGCGACGGTCCTGGGGTGTCCGCTGTATGTGCTGGCGAAGGTAGGGGCATTGGTCTTCAATGACCAGGACCCGTTTGATAGTCGGTTTGCCACCGGCCATTTCTTCAACGGTGACCTTTTCTGGGATATCGGGGCAGGGGCAGGAATCGCCGTCACCACGCCGATTGGCAGCATCTTCGCTGGTGGAGGCTTTGCCGCCCACAGTTGCAACTATGACTTGATGGTGGGTGTGATCATCTGATGAAGCGCTGGAATACCTATCGTACCTATCTGATGCGGTACTACGGCGGATCGGTCTACCGGATTGGGGTCGATGGTGGTTTCTCCTGTCCGAACCGGAGAAGCGATGGCTCGGGTGGTTGCGCCTACTG
Organism: uncultured bacterium; assembly: GCA_905215015.1. Classification (GTDB taxonomy): domain Bacteria; phylum Spirochaetota; class Spirochaetia; order Sphaerochaetales; family Sphaerochaetaceae; genus RUG023. The sequence goes on from CAJMOS010000045.1 coordinate 10,265, forward strand.
CGACGCGACGGGGAGCAAGGCGGCCTATCTCCGGCCTGAGGAGAGCGGGGCGGGGTTCTCGTTCGACGAGTCGATAAGCGAGCGGGTGTTGCTCTACCGTCTGCCCTTGGCGGAATGGCTCGCCTCGATCAAGGCCCAGGTGGCACGGGGCAGGGCCTTTGTCGCCCGCCGTTACAAGGCGGAGATGTACAGTATCTATTTCCAGGCCTGGACCAACACCTATGCGCCGGTAGCACAGCTGAAGTTGCTTTACGACACCGCCCTTGATGCTCTGCCGGAGAGTCGGGAGCTGATTGTCTCCACCCGTCCCGACGAGATTGACGAGGAGAAGGCGGAGTTGCTTGCCTCGTATCAGGGTAGGGTGAAAAAGGTGTGGGTCGAGCTGGGACTGCAGAGTGCCAATGACGGGACGCTATGCCGCATCAACCGGGGGCACGACGTCGCCTGCTACGAGCGTGCCTGCGACCTGCTCCACGCCAAAGGTGTTTCGGTCAGCACCCATATCATCCTTGGTCTTCCCGGTGAGGGGCTGGAGGATTATCTGCATACGGCGAGGGTGGTCGCCTCGGTCGGCAGCGAGGCGTTGAAGATCCATAACCTGGACATCACAGGGGGGACCGCGTTGTACGACGATTTCATGGAGGGTGAGGTGAGCGCGCCGTCGATGGTACGGCACTTGGAGAACACGGTCGAGGTGCTCAGGCATATTCCTTCGGACGTGGTAATCCAGCGTCTGGTGGCCGAAACTCCGCGTCACCGCCTTGCCGCACCCAGAGATTTCGGCGAGAAGAACCTTTTCCTCTCCAAGCTTCAGCAGCGCATGGAGCGGCTGGATGCCTGGCAGGGCGATTTGTATCATCCAATGGAGTCCTTATGAAGAACCGATGGCTTTCTTTTGTCGGCCTGTGCCTGACGATAGTGTGTACCGCGTTGATTGTCCTGTTCAGCCTGGAGGCGAGCGACAAGGTTCCCACGGTGGCTGGTTGGCTGCCCTATTCCGACAAGATCGGCCATTTCCTGGCCTATGCCGCGCTGGGTTTCTCCCTAGGGCTTTGGCGTTGTCCCCGCCACTCATATATCAGCGAGTCGCTTACCTATGCGCTGGTGCTGGGAGTAGGGCTGGAACTCATCCAGCCTTTCTTTGGACGCACACGCAGTGGCGGTGATGTAATCGCCGATTTGCTTGGGGCGATTTGTGGCCTATGTTGTTTGTATATTGCCCGTAGGTTGGTCGATTTGCTACGAGAAAAAATATCCATGAACTGATGCAGACTCATACTTGTTGCGGTATACTTTCCTATATCTGATATATCAGATGGTAAAAAGGAGCAGTATGCGTATTGTAAAGTTCGAGACTTGGTGGGTTGCCAGGAACAAATGTTTGTTCGACAAGGCCCGTCAGGGCGCGGCCCAGATGAACTGGGATGTTGTCGTATTGAAACTGACCGATGAATCAGGCATGGAAGGAATAGCCACAGCCCTTGCGGCAAGAAGCGGCGTCACCACGGAAGATTATCTGGTTAGGACTATCGCTCCTGTGGTGCTTGGGCGAAGCATCTATGACCGGGAGCAGATCTGGCAGGAACTATGGACCATTGACCGTCACCTGACTTTTTTCCCTGTCTATTTGCCAGGTCCTGTCGACGTGGCCCTGTTCGATCTCGCCTCGAAACATGCAGGCGTACCGCTTTGTGATTACCTGGGTAGGAACCGCTCCTCGCTTGCGGTATATGCAAGCGGCAACTTCCACGCGACCATCAAGGAGTATGTGGATGAGGCGTTACGGTATAAGGCTATGGGGATTCCTGCTTACAAGGCGCATCCATGCGGACCTGTCGAAATAGATATGCAGATCCACGAGGCTCTGCGGGAGGCTGTCGGCCCTGGATACACGTTGATGAGCGATCCTGTTGCCTCCTACACTCTGGATGAGGCTATCCGGGTAGGGCGTCAATTGGAACGATTGGACTACCTGTGGTTTGAGGAACCTTTCAGGGATTTTGAGCTGTATAAATACACGGAGCTATGCCGTTCGCTGGATATTCCCATCGCGGCAACGGAGACAACCCGGGGTGCAAACTACGGCGTAGCGCAGGTAATCGCTCAGCGCGCCGCAGATATCGTGCGGGCTGATGTCAGCTGGAAGGACGGCGTGACAGGAACGATGAAAATCGCCCACACCGCTGAATCGTTCGGATTGAATTGCGAGATCCACACGACGACGATGAACTACATGGATATGGCCAACCTCCAGGTCAGTTGCGCCATCAACAATTGCCGGTATTTCGAGTATTTCGTGCCTGAGGATAGTTATCGGCTTCCTATGAAGGGAGATCTTCCCATCAAGAATGGTGTCATCACTGTGCCGGAAAAACCCGGCATCGGGGCGGAAATCGATTGGGATTTGGTCGATGTGGCTTGCGTCAGCCATAAGGAGATTCGGGCGTAAACGGAAAAGGGGAGGGCCTGAAGGAGCTCTCCCCATGACAAATTTAGAATCCGAAAGCCAAAGCGCCACCATCGATATTGTAGTCGACGCCAGTGATGTATTTCGCATGGTCCGAGAGGAGGAACGCGACCATGCCGCCGATATCCGCCGTGTCGCCGAAGGCATGTACCGGCATCCGGGAGAGAATCTGCGCTTTGCGCTTGGCATCCATCACCTGTTTGGACAGTTCGGAAGGAAACCATCCCGGCGCGATGCTGTTGACGCAGATGTTGTCGTTCGCCCACTCGATTGCCAGGGCGCGGGTCAGGGATGCAATGGCTCCTTTGCTGGAGCAATAGGGCGCCACCAGTTCGAAACCAAGGTGGGCTGCCATGCTGCTGATGTTGATGATCCTTCCCTTATGAGACGACTTCTTCAGATAGGGATAGCAGATGACCGAGAGACGGAACGGGGCGAACACATTGACTTTATGAACTTGCTCGAATTCCTCGTCCGTAATGAGTTCCGCCCTGCGTTTGACCGTGATTCCCGCGTTGTTCACCAGAAAATCAAGGCTGTTCTCCTTTTGGACTATACTCTCCACGATGGCTTGCATCTGTTTTGCGTCGCACACATCCCCTTTGATATGGATGATATGCGGGCCTGCCGGTTCCTGCGGGTCTTTTGTGGTTCCCGTGCGGCTGACCGCGTATACCGTATGACCTTCGTCCGCCAAGACCTTGGCGATGCCAAGTCCGATTCCACTCGATGCTCCTGTGATGATACCAATCATGCAAAACCTCTTTCTTGTCCTCAATCTTTTTCAGTGCATCCGGCCACAAATGATCAAATGTTCTTGGAATTTGTAGGGAATGCAGTATTCTTTGTGCCCCAACTCCTCGCTTTTCGTCTTCTTGCCCAATGCGTAGGACAAAACAGCATCCATCAATTCGTCGGACAGTTCGTCCATCGTGCATTGTCCTTCCAGGACTTTCCCTGCATTGAAGTCCATGTCGCCTTCCATGTGCCTGAAGGTATCTGGATTCCCTGTAACCTTGCAGACGGGAGCGACCGCGCTTCCGATGACCGATCCCCTCCCTGTTACCAGGAAAGTCAGCTGACACCCTGTGCTGGTCAGAGCCATCAGACCTTCGCTGTCGTTTGGGTTGGTGATGCCGAACTGCATCCAATGCGGATCCGGGGTGGAGTCCAGGAGCCAGAGTCCGGGGTGGAGAATGTTGGACCCGACTTTCAACACTCCTTGGATTGGCCTCGAACCGCTCTTCACCAGAGCTCCCATGCTTTTCTCCTCGATGGTGGAGAGACCTCCAACGAAATTGCCGGGGCTGATCGAGTACTGACGGACGGAACGGCAATACTCCATGGCTTTATCGTACGTGGCTCCGATTTCCGCTTTTGCCGTGGGTGAGGCTCCTCGCTCCATCAACATGGTCTTGAGTCCGACCGCCTCGACGATTTCTTCGAACACGGCGGTCCCGCCACGGTCGACGAGTTTGTCGAAGAATGCGCCGACCACGGCGTTGCCTGCGATGCCGCTCGTCCAGTCGCTTCCCCCACACTCGGCACCAATGCAAAGCGCTTCAATGGGCATGCTGGTGCGTGGTTCCTTGTGGATGTGTTGAAGAAGCAAACTTCCTAAGGAGATGCCTTTGGTTATGGCGGGAAGGGTACCCCCTTCCTTCTGGATGGTGAACCATGCCGTCGGTTTCCCTTCGCTTGCTGCTGTGTCGGAAAGCCATTCGGCCTGGATGTATTCGCACCCAAGCCCGATTGCAAGCACGGCGCCGACATTAGGATGTCGTAGGAGGGAGACGAGCAAGTGGACCGCATAAGAGTTATCCGTGCATCCAGAAAACCCAATGCATTCGGCATCGGGATTACATAATCCCTCAGTGACCTTGCATGCGACAAACGAGGCACATTCCACCGTGTAGACGACCAGCAGACGGTTTCGTATTCCATATCGGCCATCCTTGCGCGGATATCCAGTCAGATGCTCATGCATAGGTGATGTCCTTTGGCAGTCCTGTCTTGCTGTCGATATCCTTGTTCGACCGTTCATCGTACAAGCTTTCCATATTGTGCAGGTGCACCCATGACCCGGTCTTGATGGAAGTTGTCGCTCTTCCAATGGCGACGTGGTACTTGACCACCAGTTGCCCGCGAGGAATGGGGGCAACCGCAATCTTGTGTCCTTTGGGAACATTTTGCGTTCCTTGGAGAACAAAAGGAAGGGTATCTCCCGTAATGGAGACCGGTCCAGGGGCAAGGTCCTGGAGCGCTACAGCGACATTGTCGCCCTTGTAGACAAGAAATGCTCGTTGCATTTCAGAGGATTCCATACTTCCTGAATGCATCTGTTGCACTCATTCCTTCTTCGATAGCCTTGCGGACCAATTTTTCTCCGCTGGCTTTCTCAAGTGCCTGTTCGATTACCTCGTTTTTGATGGATGATGGAATGACCAGCACGCCATCGATATCCCCGAAGACCAAATCTCCGGGATGTACGGTGACCTGACCGACTTCAATCATGCACCGATAGTCGGCCACCTGTGTACGGATTGAACTGTCTTGCGCATAACTGCCGCAACTGAAGACAGGCCAGTTCTGGCTGAGTACCTGTGGAGTGTCCCGATGGTACCCGTCCAAGACCGCGCCGGCCGCCTTGCGGGTGCGGGCGGTTGCTGTCAACAGCTCACCCCAATAGGCACACCGCTTCGTTCCGCCGCTTGCAAGGTAGATTTCGTTTTCTTTCAACTGGTCGAGTGCCTCGGTCAGATACCCGAACGGTTTCTTCTGGGGACCGAACACATCGATCATCAGCACCGGCATCGCATATCCCACGACTTTCATTTCCGGGGTGAGCGGCCTGATGTCGGCAGGCAGGAACTGGTGGGCATACCCCATTGCGTCCAGGATGTCCCCCACGACCGGCGTATAGAGTCGCTCTTTCATCAAGGAGAACATCTCTTTTTCATTTTCCCACTGTGGCATATGATCCTCCAACGAGAAGCATCCTCCTCTTGGTTGGGGAGGAGTGGATGCTTCCTTGCAGAATGACGGTTATTGTACCTCGATGAGGAATTCGTGCTTGAAGCTGAAGCCCCAGCCGTTGCCCTCACGTTGTTTCGCATAGCCGTTTTCGATTTCCATCTTGTTGTCGATGATGGCGTCAATCCAATCGAAGCTTTCCGAGCCGTACGGATTGGGTATTGTCGCGAGTAGGGGCACATCGTAATCTTTGTAGTAATGGGGCAGACATGGAATCTGGTAGGCATTGGCAAGCAACGCACTGTTTCGCCATCCCTCGACTCCGCCAAGGCGTAGCATGTCAGGTTGCCAGAGGTCCAGCGCATTGCGGCGGATCAATTCTTTCAGCGCCTCAAGGTCGTATTCGCGTTCGCCCATTGCCAGACTGATTCCGGTCTTGTTACGGATAATCTGGTAGCCAGCGAAGTCCTTGTTGGAGACAGGCTCCTCGAACCAGTGGATGCCAAGAGGCTTGACCGTGTCGGAGAGTTTGATGGAATCGCTGACGGACATGCCTTGGTTTGCGTCCATCATGATTTTCACTCCGGGACCGAGAGCCTCACGACATTTGGTCAGGCGCTCGATGTCGCGTTCCATGTCGGGACTTCCCACCTTGACCTTGACTGCCTGGAAACCACGAGCCTTGTAGGCGGTTACCTCGTCGAGCAGTTCCTCAAGTGTGTAGTTGATCCATCCACCACTGCCGTACACGGGAATCTTCTTCCCGTTGGTTCCAAGCAGTTTGTAGATAGGTTGCCCGAGGTATTTGCCCCAAGCATCCCACATCGCAACATTGATGGCACCGTAGGCCCAACGTTGCAACCCAAGGGAGCCGAAGTACTCGGTCTCGATATCCCAGTCCTGTTGCAGCTTGACCGTCTGGTTGATCGCATAGCCGCGTTCCAAAACGAACTTCCTCAAGTCCTTCAGACATCCCTCGATGGCGTTGGGGCTGTAGTGAAATGCCAACAGGTATCCCTGCCCGATTACCCCGCCGGCCGTTTCGAGTTCCACCACGTAGAATTTGATGGCGGGAATATCGTGTGTTGAGTCCGCAATCGGGCGGGAAAGCTTGCTCAGTGCGCTGTAGATACGCACATCCTTGATCATCAGTTTTGCATTTTGCATGTTATGCCTCTTCCATCAGGAATTATCAGTACACCAGGTTTACCAACCAGGTGGAGAAGAACGGTGTATAGGTCAAAAGAAGCAGGCATCCCAGCACGAGTGCGTAGAAAGGAACTGCTTCTTTCAAGAATTTGTCAAAACGACAACCAGTCACCCCGCAGGTGACGAAAATCATCGTGCCCATCGGAGGTGTAAGCGAACCAAGCAGGTTGTTGAAGACAAAGGTCATGGCAAACTGGATTTCGTCAATCCCATAGGCCTTCGCAATTGGTGCCAACAGCGGGACCAGAACGATCATGGTAGCATTGCCTTCGATGAACATGCCGACGATGATCAGGAAAACATTGACGAACAGCAGAAACAGGTACTTGTTCGAAATGACGGAAACAACCGCCTCTGTCAGGGTCTGCGGCACGCGTTCTCTGGTCAGGAACCAGGCAAACGAGCTTGCCGCGCCGACAATCAGCATGATGCCGGCCGTGGTTTGCACCGTGTCGATGATGGCGTTCCAGATGCCCTTCAGGTCTAGTTCCCGGTAAGCGAATCCCAGAACCATGGCATAGACAATCGAGACGGCTCCCGCCTCGGTCGGGGTGAAAATGCCCAACCTGATGCCGCCGATGATGACAATGGGCAGGCAGAGAGGGAAGAACGCACCCTTGAGGGCCTTCCACATCTCCTTTCGGGACAGTTTCTCGGTGCGGATAGGTACATAGCCACGCCGCTTCGACATGACCGACACGAGAACCATCATGCTGATACACAGCAACAGGCCTGGGCCGATGCCGGCGACGAACAGCTTGCCGATGGAGACATTGGCGATACATCCATACAAGATCATGCCGATCCCCGGGGGAATCAGCGGAGTTATCATGGCGCTCATGGCGGTCACGACCGTGGAGAACTCTTTCGAATATCCCTGCTTCTCCATTTCCGGGACCAGCATCTTCGCCTCCATGGCTGCGTCTGCCAGCGCGGAGCCGGACAGGCCTCCCATCAGGGTGGAAAGCAGGACGTTGACCTCGGCGAGCCCTCCGGCCATCCGTCCAGTGACCAGCGAGCAGAATTCCATGACACGACGGGTGACGCCGCTATTGTTCATGAATACGCCACTGGCGACAAAGAAAGGAATTGCCAGCAGGGTCGAGTTCTGGATGCCGCTCGCTACCCTCTGGGCGAAAATCATGCTTGGAACGGGGGAGTGGAGGAAATAGACCATGCTACCGGCAAGCACCGCGATAAACACCGGTACATTGATGAACAAACAGACGAGCAGCACTATTGCACACAATCCAATCACACCCATTTGGTTTCCTCCGTATTGACTGTAGCTGCTTGGGGATGCGCTAGAGCCCAGAGCTCTGGAATCGAGACCGCCAGATATTGGATGATCATCAACAAGCAACTCAGCGGCATGATTCCATAGATGAAAGCGCAGGGGATGGAAAGTACCGATGTGGTCTTGTCTGTGCGGATGAACATGGCGACCATGGCGGAACTTTGCACGAGCAGATACAGCAAGGTGACGACTACGACCATTGCGACAACCAGGGAGTCCACCAGTTTTCCTTTACGGGAGAAATGGTCATACAGGCTGGTGATGGAGACGTGCATCTTTTTCCGGAAGCAGGCGATTCCACCAAAGAAGACGACCCACAGGAACAGCCCCACTTGGACTTCTTCTTCCCAGACAAACGGATTGTGGAACGCATAGCGCATCAACACGCCACAAAATGTCACGAAGACAATCACTGCGAAGGACAATCCCGCGATATACAAGTCGAGATTAAGAATGATGTTTTTGATGTTTTTCTTATCCATACAATGTCCCTAGGAAATGACTGCCCCGGGAATTCCCGGAGCAGTCTGGAAAACCTCTTATTTTCCGGTTCCGGCGATGATGCCTTTGACTCTTTCATAGAGGCCTGGAGTCCATTTGCCTTTGATTTCTGGGTATTCGTAGAATGCTGCAGCCGCTTTCTGGAAGGCTGCTTTCTCATCGGCGGTCGGCTCGTAGATTTTCACGCCCAAGGCTTCCAGATTTTTTCTGGACTTGGTCTCAAGATCCTTTGCCTGGTTGTTGTTGAAGAGTCCCGCCTCGTTCGCGGAGTCGACCAGCATTTTCTTCTGTTCGTCGGTCAGACTCTGGAAGAAAGTCTCACCCGTGCACCAAGTGGTGAAGTTCTTGATATGTCCATCGAGAATCAGGTACTTGGCCACTTCTCCGAACTTTCCGCCGTCAAGGACGGTGAGCGGGTTCTCAAGTCCATCAACAACGCCCTGTTGCAGGCTGGTGTAGACTTCGCCAAGAGCCATCGGAGTCGGCGTTGCACCGAGGGCCTCGAATCCCTTGATGAAAACGATGGAGGAAGCGACGCGAATCTTCATGCCTTTCAGGTCAGAGGGGGAATGCACCGGTTTGATGGTCATGGTGTGTCGGTCGCCGTAAATCCAGTTGGAGGAAAGGACTCGCAGTCCGTTCTTCGCCAGCTTGTCGACCTGTTCCTTATACCAATCGCTTTCGACCAGTTTCCAGCAATCATCCCAGCTTTGGAAGAGGTACGGTCCGAAGACGATACCAAAATCGGGGACACCACGTTCCGCATAGAAACCACCATCGGCGATGGTGACCACCGGGGCTCCGGCAATCATCTGGTCGATCAGATCGGTCTTGGAGCCGAGCTGGGATGAGGGGAACAACTCGATTTTCATCGAGCCGCCGCTTTTTTCCTCGAGCAGTCTCTGCCATTCGTGGCATGCCAGATCAATCGGTTCTCCCGGGTTGTTCTCATAGCCGATCTGGATGGTAATCGGCTTTGCCACGCTTGAGGCTGCCCCGCCTTTCTGCTGCTCATTTGCACCACCTGCAAACAGCATGGATGCGGTAACCATGCACAGGCCAACCATTGCAACAAGTTTCTTCATGTTTTTGCTCCTTTTTTATTCCATCTTGACGATGGCTTTGAACACTTTGCCTCGAAGCTGTTCCCACTTGCGGAAAGCTTCCTCTGATTCCGCGAACGTCGCTTGGTGGGTGATCATCCCACAAGGATTGACCAATCCTGACTCGATGGCGGAGATCACTTCCTCGAAATCGCTGGGGAAGGCGGCCCGGCTGTCAAACAGTTCGGTTTCCCGGACGTGGAAAGCGGTGCCGTCCAAGGAAATCGCCTTGGATGAGATGCCGACCCATACCATCCTGCCTCCATGGCAGAGCATGTTGAGTCCTTGCGCCATGGACAGGTTGTTTCCGGTCGAATCGATTACGATGTCGGCAAGTTGGCCATGCGACCATTTGCGGACCCTTTCTTCATAGTCGCTGGCATTCGGGTCAAACACGTCGGAAAGACCGAACTCTTTGGTGACAAAAGCACGGCGGTTTGGATCGGGATCCGCCAGTGCGACATGGGCTTTCTTGACGTGTCCGGCCATCAATGCGGCACCGGTACCGATGGGGCCAGCTCCCAGAACCAGCACATCGTCGCCTTCACGGGCACCACTTCGCTCGACCGCATGGGTACTTATGGAAAGAGGTTCCACAAGTGCCGCAAGGGACGCATCGACCTTTTCTTCTATTTTGACCAGATGGTCCGCAGGTGCGACGAAATAGTCTGCAAGAGCTCCGTCGCGATGGACACCATATACGCTCAGGTGGTCACAGCAGTTGGTCTTTCCTTTCCTACAGGGCTTGCAATTTCCGCAGGAGAGGTAGGGCATCAGGACAACTTTGTCTCCTTCGGAGAATCCGCTTCCTCCCTGGATGCTGACGACCCTTCCACAGACTTCATGTCCAAGAATACGGGGATAGGAAAGGAGTGCGTTCTCGCCCCTATAAGAATGGTAGTCTGAACCGCAAATGCTGACCGCGATGGGTTTGACGAGCGCCCAACCCGTAGAGAGGATCCTCGGTGCCGGGGCTTCATGCATGATCAGGCGGAAGGGTTGTTCCAAAATCAATGCTTTCATACTTGGTTCGCTTCTGATATATTAATTTCCCCAAACTGCTAAGATAAAAGTATCAGAAGTTGTTTCCTCCAAACATCTTTGATAATATATCACAGTTGATATATGTCAATAGAAAAGTGAAGGTAATGTTAAATAGTCAAATGGTTTTGTTTGAATACGTGAAAATTTTACGCGTATTCACTGATATATTCCTTATTGATATATTTGGCTTGTAGAAAGAATGCCATTTTATGCCATTCTCTCGTTGCAAGAGTCAAATTGGCAATCTACAATATTTTGAAATGAAGAAAAGAGGGTGTCATGCAAGGGCAAACACAGAAAATAACCGCATATTCGTATCTGAAGGAGAAATTGCTCAATTGTGAATATAAGCCCGGGCAATACCTCAATGAGAAGGAGATTGTCCAGTCCAGTTGTTTTGGACGGACGCCTGTTCGGGAAGCTCTCATCTTGTTGCAGGCGGAGAAGTTGGTAGAGGTAGTGCCTCGGAAAGGTACCTATGCGCGTTCCATCAACCGTTCAGAGGTGGTGGACATGTATGAGTTGCGGAAGCTGATTGAACCTGCCATTCTCGAAAAGTACCTGACTAATATCGACTTGCAGAAACTGGAGATTCTCGACCAGAAACTCAAGGAGACTCTGGAATCCGAAGCTCAGGACGAGCGAAAATTCAATGAGCTTGACATTGCGTTCCACCGCTTCCTTGCCAGTGCGAGCCGATGCCAACGCATCATCGCCACACTGGAACCGGCCCTGCAGGAAAGCTATCGAATTTCCATGTACAACAACTTGAACGGGACGTCAAACAGCATGGAGCGCACCTATCAGCAACACCATGATGTGGTCTCCGCCATCATAGCCGAGAACCGTGGTCGGGCGAAGGAGGCTCTTTTGGTCCATCTGAATGCCAGCTTGTTCTCCTCACTCGCCTCTCTGAATACCTGATATGGAAGGGCCACGGCCCCTATACAAGCCGTGGCCCGGGAAATGCTGCCGGTCAGGGTCAGTTGATGCTGACGACCTCGTACTCCTGGTCGGTGACCGCCTTGGTCAGGACGGCGTCGTCGACCGGGGCGTCCATCGTCACGACAGCCTCGCCCTTGACGTGGTCGGCCTTGGCGCTGGTCACATGGTCGATGCTCTCAAGAGCCTTCTGGACGCGTGCCTCGCAGTGGCCGCACATCATTCCGTTGATCTTCATTGTCTTGGTCATGGTTTTTGTCTCCTTCTTGCCAATTTTTTGTGTTTTCTTTCTATCGTTTCTCGCGTCATGCACGTTGAACAGGTTCAAGCGCAGCGCGTTGGTTACCACGCAGAAGCTGGAAAGGCTCATCGCGGCGGCTCCGAACATCGGGTTCATCGCCCATCCGAAGAGGTGGATGTAGGCTCCGGCGGCGAGGGGGATGCCGATCACGTTGTAGAAGAACGCCCAGAAAAGGTTTTCGTGGATG
>CAJMOS010000046.1 GCA_905215015.1 uncultured bacterium
AATTACAAAACCTACTCTCTGTGTAAAACAAAAACCGACTATAATAAAAATCCATTTGGGCAAGTTGGTTGGCTTTGTTTATTTTCATGTACGATTTCGTTTGGCTAAACAAGGCTTTCCCTACTACAGAAGGTTGGTCTGGATTTTATAATGGTCTGGTAAAAACGGGGAAGATTCCATACAAGGATTTTTATTATTATTTGCCTCCGCTCAATCTATTGATTGATGGTTTCTTATGGAAAATTGCTGGTGGCTATTTTCTTGTATATAGAATACTTCGACTCATTGAAAGAATACTCTTGTTCGAAGCGATGTATTGGTTGCTCGTCAAACAATTCCAAAAGGATCCCTTCGTTTGTTTTGTTTCAGGTTGCATTTCATCAATCTTTTTTAGTGCAACCGTATATGATTTAATTGGTGATTATAACCAAACCGCCCAGTTTCTCATTATGCTGGTGTGCGTTTTGTTTGTTCTCTACTATAGGAATATTCATAAGGCAGAACGTTTCAAATATGTATTTCTTATAGGGATAATTGGCGGTTTGATGTTCTTGCAGAAACAGACAGTCTTTTTGGCAACCTTCATTGTCTTCTGTATGTTTGCTATCACCCTTTTTATAACCGGGAAAGAGAAACAAGTTATTCGGTTTTTCTTGTTGCTCTGTTGTGGTGGTTTCCTTGTTATAGTATGTGCAAGCATATATTTGATTAGATATGGAGCCATGGATGCATTTATCGCGCAAGTTTTTCAGGATACGAGCTCCAAGGGATCATTGAGTGATATTGTTTTCGTGAAAGCACTCAAAACGTTTTTTCTTCAAAAGAAAGGGATTCTAGCTGTTTTCCTTTTCTGGCTCGGATACAAACTTTCTTTCAACGGTTCTTTCCGAGAAAAAAAGTATTATATGCTTTGCTATTTTGTAGGTTTCTTTATCCTTGGTGGATTGTTTAGCAATAATTTACTCAAAGTATTAACGGCTTCGGCTCGGTCGGGATATTTGGTGTGTTCCGCTTTTGCGACTTGTGTAATCCTCTATTTTCTTCAAAAGGAAAGGAATCGGGAAGTTATGCTTTTGGTTCCTTTCTACTTCATTTTTTTGCTTCTTCCTCTCGTGATGAATTATCATAACGCATCCCAAAAGATTTTCCGTTCGTACGATACATTGAAGTTGTTTGCAGAGATATTGTCTCTCTTGTTTTGTATTTATACACTATTTTTTGTTTATGCGGTGTACGAAACCTTTGCTCAAAGAAAAAACATTGCATTAGATAAATTGATTCTCGTTTGCGCTTCGGTTGCGAGCGGATGGACGACCATAATGGCAAACAATAATTCTGGTGGTGTCACCGCGACATGTGCTGTTTTCCTAATTGGGATCCTACCTGTGTTTTTTAATCAAGAAGATTGTAATCTTCTGTCAATACAAGGTTTCCGTTCTCTGGGTATGGTTTTCTTTGCTTTTTGTGTAATGGCAGGACTCCCCCAAAAGGTAATGGAACCGTATTCTTGGTGGGGAAACAGTGAATCCTCGTTTGGAGAGAAGAAATATACAACCTCGATTCCTGCGTTGAAAGGATTCCGGCTGAGTGAAAGGGAAAAGCAGAAATACGAATTGCTCTATAAGGTTTTGGCTACAAATACAAGTGCTGAATCTGTCATCTGGGGTTTCCCGTACATCAAAATCTTTAATGTATTTCTGCAGAATTATAATATGAGTGATTTTGTTCCTGTCTTGTTTTACGATGTTTGCACGAAACAGTACGCCCAATATGACGCTTCGTTGCTGGCAAAAAATGAGCCGGACATCGTTATCTGGGTGGACATCCCCTATTGTATGACGACACATGAGAAAGTGTTTTTGGATGGAGATAGATTGGGCCAAAGAGACATACAGAGGTGGTTTTCGCTGTATAAAAATCGGCATTACCACCTTATTGGCCAGATGGACAATATCTTTATTTACAAGTCGAATAAGCTTGGTAATGACGGTTTTGTGTATATTGATGATCCTTCTCGGACTAACGAGACCGCAAAATTTGAATCATCTGCCCTATAATCCAATGTTGATCTGCCAGCAGCATGATATCGTCATTTCTTAGCAACATTGACATCCCCCTCTTGGTGCTGATACATTTTTGATGATTATCCCTAGGGGATGAGTAGAGGGAGAAAGAGGTAGTATGCCTTCTGATGAAGAGAAAAAGTCCGAAAAGGCTATGGAGTTCAAAGGGGAGGGGCAGGCAACGACCGGATCCACCCCCCATGAGATGAGCGCTGAGGAGAAAGCCGCACGCCAGAAAGCCATCGATTTGGCTTTCAAAAAGGAAAAGAAGCATCCATTGGGGGTTGCGTGGTGGCTGGGCATCATCGTCCTGATTTTGATTTCCATTTCCTTTGTGCTTGCGCCGGCTATTGAAGCTGCCGTCGCCCGTCGTTCCGGTTCCTTGGAGTTCGGCAAGTACAAGGGTGAGTCCATCAAGTTCGAGAACGGCAACTACTTCTATGAGCAGTACCAGAACTATGGACAGCAGTACCGTGGCTCTTCATCCAATCCCGAGCAGGCTGCCTATGCGATTTGGAGCAATGCATATTACAGCACAGTGTACTATACGGCCCTGAGCCAGATGGCAAGGAAGGCGGGTATCATCGCCGCCGACTCTGTCGTGAACAGGACCATCATCAACAGCGGGTATTATGACAAAAACGGCAAGTTCGATGTCGCGACATACAATGCCGCCTCTTCCGACCAGAAGAAGAGCATCGAGACCTCCGTGCGCCGCAATCTGCCTCCCCAGATGGTCATGGGAGACCTTACCTCGATCTTGTCTTCCTCGGGCGAACAGGATTTCATCGCCGCCATGGCCGATGACAGCCGCTCGTTCGAATATGTCGATTTTGACGTGAACTCGTACCCGGACGAGCAGGCCGCGGCCTACGCCACTCAGAATGCCCAGAAGTTCGAGACACTCGGCATCTCCCTGATGACGGCGGCCGACAAGGACGCAGCGCAGGCGCTTGCTGACCGTGTCGTCGGCGGCGAGGAGTTCGCCACGGTGGCTTCGTCCTCCAGCACGGACGGCTTCGCCTCGCAAGGCGGCAAGGTCGGCGACAATGTCTACTTCTTCCAGATCCAGAACACCTTCAAGAACGCGGACGAGGCAGGCCAGGCGTTGACTGCCAGGGCCGGCCAGATCCTTGGCCCCTTCGAAGGCAATAACGGTTGGTTCATCCTGCGCGTGGATTCCGCCGCGGTTCCTGCCGATTTCACCAACGAGCAGACCCTGCATGCGGTGAAAGCGTATATGAGTCTCTATGAGGCCCAGATGATGGACGACTACCTGAAGGACCAGGCGACCCAGTTTGCCGCATCGGCGACCGAGAAGGGCTTCGACGCTGCGGCAGGCGATGCGGGGCTTTCGGCTGTCAAGGTGGGCGCCACTCCAATGAACATCGGAAACAGCACCTACCTCGGATCCTTCCAGTCCACCGATCCGAACCAGCTGCTTCCCTACGCGGACAGCGAGACCGTGAAGAGCCTGTATGCGGCAGACGAAGGAGCCGTGACGGGTCCCGTGCAGGCCGGTTCCGCCTACTTGGTCGTCAAGAGCGGAGCCAAGGGAGAAGCGGGGATGGGCCAGTATGTGAAGCAGTTCTACAATTATCTTGCTTCCAACACCATGCAAGGCGATGTCCAGTATTCGGTGATGCATAACGATGGCTTTGAGGATAATTTCCTCACGGTGTTCTTCAGGGAAATCATCGGCACGTCGGCCTCCAACTGATGGGATGTATGGGCTTTTGTAGTTTTTCTGGTGCGTTGTAGAGCTTTTCTGCAACGCACTTTTTCTCTTGATTGCATTGCTGTTGTATTTATGCAAAAATAGGGAGACTCGAAAAAGAGGGTATGCTTGCATGAAACCATTGCTGTCCCGGGCGTTTGTTGCCGCCTTGCTGTTGACTGGATTCGTCTCATTCGCACATGCGGAGAACAATGATGCCCGCGGGACTGACCAGAATGCCTCGGTGGTTGTTTCTCCGACAGTCCAGAAGAAGGCGATGATTTCCGGATACCATTTCATCCTCAAAGGCCGTACCAGCGAGCGCGCCATCCGCAGCCGTATCGTCCCTGATGGCGACGAGATCTTTGATTCGGAAGCCGCGCTGGTGGCTGCCTTGGACAACAAGGCGCAGGTCTTGAAGAATTTACGCATCTTCCGTTCTGTCGACTATACCTATACCTATACGAACGAGTCCGCCTCGATGCGGTTCTATCAGGTGGAGTTCACGATTGTCGATGGTGGTGCGAAACTGCCATTTCCCTATGCGAAGTACGATTCGAACTACGGTCTGAAGGCTGGCGTCCGCCTCTATGACAAGAACCTGCTGGGCCAACTGGCGGATTTGTACTTTAATGCGGATATCGAGCAGAATGACAACAGCTTCGAGAAAGCCACGTATTTTGGCGAGCTGGATGTCAACAAGATCATGCTGTCTCCGAACATCCAGATGGATATCGCTTCCTCGTTCAACCTGGACGAGGACGAGCCGGATGACTCGTATTTCAAGTTCGATGTCCGCACCCGGGGCTTGAAGATAGACAAGAAGCCGCTTGCTCTGCGCGAATGGATACAGGTTGCCCCGCAGCAAAACGCATCCGGTGTCTATAAGAACAGCAACAGCTGGAAATTCGAGGAAATCGGCAACACCATCAACTTCGGGCCGTTTGCCATGGATCTCGGAGGATATTCCATTTCCAACACGATTGTCGATTACCATGACAAGGCGAGCACGGGTGACTATGAACGGCTGCAGACCTATACCTCGCTGGCGTTCCACGGATTCAAGCTGTGGGGCAAGCAGCTTGACTGCAACATCAATGTGGCGACCACGGGGTATGAGGATGGCGTCCTGAACAAACTCCGTATCGGCGAGACGGCCGGCATGAACTTTACCTTTGGAGGCTGGATGAACTGGTACAACTCCATTTCCCAGTTCAATACCATGTATCCGAAGAACGGAGTCTCCAATCCTGGAGGTCACATCCTGTACGAGACTTCCTTGGCTTTGTATAGTTCCTTGTCCCATTCCAACATCAACTATGTCACCGATGATTTCCGCAGCGGCCTGGAATTCAGGTTCACCTATCGGAACGAGGTATACTTGCTTGACGAGTATGATGGCCTGAAGTACATCGACTACACCTATCAGAACTTCGCCTTCCAGCTGACCTATTTCTGGTATCCAGCTGATTGGATCAACCCTTCCATCCGCATCACGGGCAGCATCAACAACTATCATACCCCTGCAAGCGACAGCAACCATATTCCGAATGACCGGTATTTCTATCCGGATGCGACGGGCGATTCCATTACCGAGTATATCCGCGGTGTCCGTGACGACAACGACTATGCCCGGACGTACAAGCGTACCGACAACGGCGACAAGATTTACGACTGGGATCGTTCTTTTGTGGTCAACCTCAATATGACGACCAAGTTCATCAGATTGGGAAATTTCGCCCATACCCTGATCAACCCGTTCCTGGATGTAGCCGTTTTCAAGCGGGTGGCTTCTCCCGATTATGAGTCTTTGTACAACCATTCCGGTGTTGACTACATCGGTGACTGGGAGTGCCTGTGGGGCATCGGCATGGAGGGCATCGGCATCATCGACAGCCATCCCGCCTACCCCGTACGGCTTTCCATCGGCATCAATGGCGGGGATATCTTCCACAAGATAAAGGGAGACCTTTCCGGTGGGATTGAATACGAGATTTACTTCGGCATGTACCATTTCTTCTAGAACCGTGGTAGGATGGGGACAGGTTCCGGCCTGCCCTTTCTGGTATAGGAATATATTGTGATGAAACATATACGAATCCCTCTTCTGGCCTCTCTGTTGCTGCTCGGCTCTTCTGCCTTTGCCGTCTCGTACCACACGGTGCCCCTCGGCCATTGGGTCTACACGATCCTTGACGTGGCCGAATACCGCGGGCTGATCGACAAGCAGATGGACGTGAGACCCTACAGCGTGGATACGGTGCTTCGCCTGTTCGACCAGATCGAGAAGGGGAATATCTCCGCTTCCGAGCGTTCGGAAATCGAGTTGTACCGTGCGGCCCTGATCCGCGACTATGGCGGCCATGATGTCAAGGGCTGGAAGGCCATCCTGAAAGAGGGAAACTACCAGACATCGGACGAGGAGTGGGGGTCGGCAAAGATCGGGGTCCGCGTCGATGCCACGCAGCGCTTCGGCAAGGAATTGGACCAATCGGACCTTTCCTGGGATTCCCGCAATGGGCTGACGTTCTATCTCGCGGGGAATTTCCGGGATGTCTTCTCCTATGACATGGACCTTGGCATCTTCGCCGACAAGCTGGATCCGGATACCTATCTGTTCAGCGATTTCACCGTGGATGGAGAAGGGTTCTACATGAACCTCATCAGTGGCGGCGACTACCAGAACACGATTCCGTTCGATTCCGACAAGCTGTATACCGGTCTTTATCTGTCTCCGGAACTGGATTCCGAGTTCTTCGACGGCAGGCTCCGGCTTCGTTTCGGTTCGATCAAGAGGGATTGGGGTCCCGGGCTGAACAACCTGGAGCTTTCGGGTTCCGCCCGCTCGTTCCCGGCATTCGAGACCCAGGCAGACCTGACATCCTGGTTGCATTTCTCGGTACTGATGGGTTCCTTGGGGGTGTTCGACAGCGAATATGTCTATGATTCGGAATCCGACGCGTATCGCGAGTTTCCTTCGGAGCATCATTTCGCGGACAAGCAGGGGTATTCCTGGGACAACAACTTCAGCGCGCAGCGCATCGAGGTCGATTTCGGGCATCTGACCTTTGCCTTGTATGAATCGGTCGTGTACCACCGCCGCCTCGAGTTCGGGTACTTGAACCCGCTGTCTGTCTACATGTTCGAGCAGAACGCCATGGGAGACCTGGACAACATGCTGGCCGGCATCGACTGGAGCTACAACTGGGTCGACCATGCGAAGTTCTATGGCTCGGTCGCCATGACCGAGATGAACAACGTGAAGCATCTGATCCGCTGGCCGCGCAATATCATGGGATACCAGCTGGGCGTCGAGATTCCCGTTCCCGTCTTGAATTTCTCGAAGCTTACCTTCCAGATGGTCTATTTGTCGCCGTTCTTCTATTCCCATTACGCGGACGACAACAATCCGTGGAGCCGTACCATCAACCTGTCCTACGTCAACAAAGGCTTTTCCTTGGGCTACCCATTGGATCCCGACACCGTCGAGTTGCTTGCCCAGTTCGACACCTCGTTCGCCAAAGGTTGGACGGGTCGGGCGACGTTGAAGTCCCAGTTCCGTTCGGCCCAGTATGCGACGAATAGCGAGTATGGAACCACGATCCTGACCTCGATGGTGTATGGAGCGGACGACGAGTATGCGTTGAAGTCCCCATGGAACTTCATCTGGCAGAACATCTGGTCGTTGGAACTGGTGGTCACCAAGAAAATGGAGAGGTATCCGGTCGAGATTACCGGAGGCATCCGGTTCGAGCTGGACTTCAAGCGTGACTACCAGGTGTATCCCCAGTCCTACGATGAAGAGAACAACGGCAAGGTCACGTCCTATACGTACAATCCCGGGACCACGGATACCACGGTCATGGGACATGACTGGGAATCCGCGTTCGGTGTCTATGGCCTGATCGGGGTGAAAATCTACTACTGAGGAATACGGTATGAAAGTCGCGATTGTGCATGATTGGCTGACGGCGTATGGCGGGGCGGAGCGGGTCATCGAGGATTGGCTGGCAATCTGGCCTGATGCCACTTTGTTCACGCTGGTCTATGACAAGAAGCATATGCCGGAGCGTTTCGGGAACTACCATATCGTCACGACCTACGTGCAGAAATTCCCCCGTGCCACCAAGTGGTACAAGAAGTACCTGTCGTTCATGCCCAAGGCTTTCGAATCGTTGGACTTGTCCGGGTATGACGTGGTGATTTCCTCCAGTTCCTGTTGCGCCAAGGGTGTGCTCTCTCCCGTGACGGCACCCCATATCTGCTATTGCCATACCCCGACCCGCTATGTCTGGGACATGTACTATGAGTATCGTAGGCATGCGGGCCTGCTGACCCGTTTGTGCATGCCCGGGATGATCCACAAGGTGCGCGAGTGGGATTACCTCGCTGCCCAGCGCGTGGATTTTTTCACCTGCAATTCCAATTTCATCAACAAACGCATCAAAAAGTACTATCATCGCGATGCTCTGACCATCTATCCCGGGGTCCGCATGAATCCGAACCCGGTGGTGGAGGCCGATGGTTTCTACCTGTGTGTCTCGCGCTTCACCTATTACAAACGTCTCGATCTCGCGGTCGCCGCATGCACGAAACTCGGGAAGAGACTGGTTGTGGTCGGCGGCGGCGAGGAAGAGAAGCACCTGAGGAAGATTGCCGGACCTACGGTGGAGTTCAGGGGACGGCTTTCGGATGAAGAGGTGTTCGCCTTGATGCCGCACGCCAAGGCCTTCCTGTTCCCGGGGGAGGAGGATTTTGGTTCAACCCCTGTGGAAGCGCAGTCGTCCGGCGTGCCGGTCCTTGCGTACGGGAAGGGGGGTATCCTCGAGACCGTCCGCGAAGGGGACACCGGTTTGTTCTTCAGGGAGCAGACTGTCGACGCGGTATGTGCCTGTATCGGACAGTTCGAGAAGCAGGGAGTCGCCTATTCCCGCCAGCAGATTCATGATTACGCCCGCAAGTTCAGCCAGGAAGTCTACCGTCCGAAGTTCAAGGCGTACGTCGAGAAGTGTGTCGAAGACTGGAAGAACCTGCAACCGGAAGTGCTGGATTGATGGTGCGTAAGGGAAAATGGATTGTCGTGGCCGTGGCTGCCGTCATGCTGGCAGCCTGTATCCCTTTCGGCGTCAAGGTATGGAGATGGGGAATCGGTGAAGTCTTCGAGCACTTCACCTATCGGCCTCGGCTATTGAGTTCCATTCCCGAGTCCAATGGAATCCCCCGCTTGTTCATCAATACCAAGAGCGGCATCATGGTGAAGACGAAAGAGGCGTATGTCGATGCCGATTATGCCATCTATCTGGATGGCGGGCTTGTCCAGCATGGCGATATCGGGGTCAAGGGACATGGCAACACCACCTGGGACAAGCCGAAGAAATCCTACATGTTCAAGTTCGCCGAGGAGACTTCCGTTCTTGGCCTGCCCTCGGCGAAGAAGTGGATTCTTTTGAATCCCTACAACGACAAGTCGCTGGTGCGCAACGACTATGCCTACCATATCGCATCCACCATCTACACCAATATGAAGTGGACTCCCCATCTGATTGATGTCGAGGTGGTGATGAACGGCAGGTTCCTCGGCGTCTACCAGCTTGCCGAGAAGGTCGACGTAGGTCCGGGAAGGGTCGATGTGGGTCCGGGCGGGGTCGTGATGGAGTTCTCCCGCAGGGAGGATCCCTACCTGCAGACCGACCACGCGTACATGATGTTCAAGGATCCCCGGAAGAACCTTCCGAAGGGGCAGATCGAGCGATGGACGGAGGTGATCCACCGGTTCGAGGAGAACCTCTACGCCCCGGATTTCGGTTCCTACCGCACGTACTTCGATGTTCCCTCGTTCATCGACTGGTACCTCGTCAACGAGTTCACCAAGAACCATGACGCGGCGTATGGAGGATCGACCTACTGGTATTACGACCCGGCCGACGACGTGCTCCATTTCGGACCGGTGTGGGATTTTGACATTTCCTGCGGCAATATCGATTACGACAGCTGCGATGATACGGATGGGTTCTTCGTGAATCAGTTTCCCTATTTCCGTCGTCTGGTGATGGATCCCGCGTTTGTGGCGGAACTCCGGAACCGCTGGAACGAGACCAAGGAACAGCTCCTGATGGAGACCCGCTCCTATATCCCCGAACACGTCGCATACCTTTCCCGGGCTACGGAATGGAACTATACGGTGTGGAAGACCCTTGGGGTCGACATCTGGCCGCATGCGGAGGCCGGCGATACCTATGAGGAACAGATCGCGTATCTGGAGAACTGGTTGGAGGAACGATACGTGTGGATGGACAAGGCGATCAATGAGAACGACCTTACCCGGATTCTTCCGGTCCATGTCGATCCGAGCGACCAGAAGGTGCTGGACACTTTGCTGACCCTGTTGGGACAGTGAAGGGACCCCGGGCTTGCAAGTCATTTCCTAGAACTCACAATTGTTCACAAGGGTCAAGTTGACAGGAGCGATGGCTGATTTCATACTTGTGCCATGAACATGAAGAGTACGGCGGATAGACGGTACCTGATTCCGCGTGTTGTTTCCCATATGGTCGGCGATATCCTTGCTGTCATCATCGCATGGGCCGCGGCCTTTTACGTGCGGTTCTATCTGATGCCGCAAGCCCAGTCCAACCAGGAACTGCTGTTTTCCTGTCTCGGCATTGTGGCCGTATTGCTTACCATTTATTTTCAAAGCCGCAATAAGTTGTATGACATCAACCTCGGCATGACGTGGCGCAAGCAGGCTGGCCTCATCTTCAAGACGACCACCGAGGTCTTCATCGGCTTCACGACCCTGTATTACTTCTTCTTCCACGACAAGATCAGCCGCATGAACCTGATTCTGGCGAGCGTCTTCCTGTTCTTCATGCTCCTGATTACCAGGAGCATTGTCGGCGTGATCTTCGCCCATGCGTTCGCAAAGGGCAAATATGTGCAAAAAGTGCTGGTGGTCGGGCACGGAGAGCGGCTTTCCGAATTTGTAAAGGCCTGCAAGCCTGTCGCCGGCCTTGTGATGACCGGACAGTACCTGCAGGCCGGACAGGATTTCGGAGTTCCCTCCATCCAGGCGGACTCGCTGCGACAGGCAGTCGAGGCAAGCGGGGCCGATGTGGTGGTCATGGCGTTCCCGTTCTCCGAGAAAGAGCAAGAGGACAAGATGATTGCCGAGGGCCTTGACCTGTTGGAGACCAAAGTCTACCTGCTGCCCCATATCCCCGCTTCCTATGCGGGCACTATCATTTCCGATTTCCACTTTGTCCCGACGCTGGAGCTGAATGCGGCGGAGATGTCCTTGCTTGAACGCATGGAGAAACGGCTGTTCGACGTGGTTTCCTGTTCGATTGCCGTCATCCTGCTTTCTCCCCTCTACCTCGTTCTCGCCCTGTTGGTCCGTGTTTCTTCCAAAGGTCCCATTTTTTTCCGGCAGAAACGTGTCACGCGTGATGGGCGGGTCTTCACCATGCTGAAGTTCCGGTCGATGCGGGTGGACATGCCGGAGCAGGGTGGAGCGCACTGGACCGAGGAGAACGATCCCCGTGTCACGAAGATCGGCCGCTTCATGCGGAAGACCAGTCTTGACGAGCTGCCGCAGTTCTTCAATGTCATTGGTGGCTCCATGAGCCTGATCGGCCCGCGTCCCGAGCGCCCTGAGCTGGTCGAGAAGTTCATCACCGAGATTCCCGGCTACAATATGCGCCACCTCATGAAGGCCGGCATCTCCGGTTGGGCGCAAGTCAACGGGCTCAGGGGAAACACCTCGTTGACGAAACGTATCGATTTCGATTTGTATTACATCCGCAACTGGTCCATCTGGTTTGATTTCAAGATTGTGTTCATGACCTTCTTCAAGGGGTTCGTGAACAAGAACGCCTATTGATTTGGAGACTTTCCCCTATGAAACGATTCCTTGCCACTGTGCTGGCTCTTGCTGTGGTGGTTCCTGCGGTGTCCGCGCTTCCTTCTTTGCGGGACGCGCTTCCCCATTTGACTGACGAGCAGTATGCGACGCTTGCAAGCGGCCAGACGCTTGATCTTCGCTCGACCCATGACGAGGATATTTCCGTGATGGCCCCCATCGAAAGCAACGCCTACCAGTTCACGGTCGACGGCGCTTCCCGGCTTGGCGAAGGGTTCAATGTCGCTGTCGGCAGGCTGGTTCCCTATCCTGCCGATTGGGCGGGCGAGACGCAGGAAGAGCGGCAGGTGGAAATCTTCAATCGCCTCCGCCAGATCAGCACCATCCAGGGCATCACCTACATTTCCCACCGGGCGGGCGACAAGGAGAAGGAGCTGTTCAACAAGACCTATTCCTTGGAAGATCCGGATGACCGGAAGACGAAGTACGCGGACCCGATTGTCGGCGAGGTGCCTGCCACGCTGAGGGCGTATGCCTATCTGAACGACACGACATTTGACGGGCTGGTCTATGATATCGACTACCAGTGCTCGGAGAACGAGATCTTCATGAACATGACCAACCATGTGGCTATGCGCTTCAAGGGAATCAAGGTGCTGGATGCCCGCAAGCTGTCGATGAGCGTTTCCGCCTTCCAGTTGGAAGACGGCATCTACATCTATGCCATGGCCAACGTGTTCGACCAGAAGCCCGAGGTAAAGATCATGTTCTGGAATGTCCACCTTGCCTCTTCGTTCCAACGCAGGATGGAAGCCTTGCTGAATTGGTTCCAGAACCGGGTCCCGATTCCTCTCGCAAGCAAATAAGTGCATATCCAGGCCTCCGCTTTGTGAAACGAGGAACAGTGAAGCGGATGAGTACGTGCGTTCAATACCCTGAGTGCCGTCAAGACCTGCCAAGGCCATGTGCGGTAATGTCATTGGCAGGTTGTTTTTTTGCGCGACATTGCGGTTCCAGGAGCACGAAACACCAATATGCCGGAACTGGAGTCAGGAGTGGAAGGAAGGGGTGCTTGGTTGAGAGGGCATCGTCCGTAGAGGCCACTGGCCGCGTCTTCATGATACTATGAAAGAGAGGGTTGCCGGCTCTCTCTTTCGTGCAAGTTATGCAAGTTCTCCCGTTAGGTGTTTTCTGGTGATTTCTCGGTTTTTTCCGTGAATTTGGCTGCCTGGTCGATAATGATCTGCAGCGCCTTGACCAAGCCTTGGAGCCGGATTGCCTTTTCCTTCAGGTCCAGCCGATAGAAGACTTGGGTGCCCACCTTTCTGGTGGAGACGATGCCGGCATCCTTTAGGACTTTCAGGTGGTGGCTGATGGCAGGGCGGGAAAGGCCGCTGTCCGTGGCGAGGTCGGTGACGTTCATTCCCACCTCGCCCGTGTTGGAGAGCTGGATGATGATTTCCTGCCTAGCCTGGTCGATCAGCGCGAACAGAATCGGGCTTGCGAGCCGGAACTGGGAGAAGGCGTAGGAGACCTCCTGCCCGATCGATGTCTTCTGTTCATCATTCTTTTTCCTCAATATCCCCATGACAGTGTTTCCTTTTTGACTTTGGAACTCTTGACGCTTCTTTAGTATATTCATATAGTGTAAACCGTTCAAGAGTTTAAACGAATGAATGGTTAAACTTTCAATCAGATGAACTTTTGAAAGATGGAATATTTTTGAGGAAAGGAACGAAGTAATGAAGAAAATGCTCAAAGCCTCCAAGGTCGTGATTCTCGCGATCCTTGCGTTGACAGTCTTTTTCATTGTCCAGCTGAAGAACCTGCGGATGGAGAATGACATCAGGGAGTACATGCCGCACGAGTCCGGCTCCTACCAGCGCCTGCTGGAGACCGAGGACGTGTTCGGGAGCACCGTCGTGACGGGCATATCGCTCGAGACCAGCGACCCGACCATATTCACTGCTGCCAACATCAGGAAGATCGACGCCATCACCAAGCGCATGAAGGAAGTGGAGAACGTCAGCGACGTCCAGTCCCTCACCAGCATCGACTTCCTGAAGGACGACAACGGCACCCTGGTCGCCGGGCCGCTCCTGGATGAGGATTTCAGCGGCACCGACGCCGAGGTCGAGAATGTCCGCGACAAGGTCGCCGACTGGTCCGAGCTGTACGACCGGGTGATCATCAGCGACAACGACCGCAGCACGCAGATCCAGGTGACCCTGAAGACCGGGGCCAGCAAGGCGGAGAAGCGGAAGATGCTGAAGGACCTGCGCGCCATCCTGAAGGAGGAGACCGCAGGGACCCACTTCGAGTACCGCATGTACGGCGACACGATCATCGACGAGCAGGCCGAGGTGATGATGGTCATGGACCTGAGGAACCTCATTCCGCTGGTCGTCCTGGTCGTCCTGCTGTCGCTGCTGTTCTCGTTCCACACGTTCGACGGCACGATCCTGCCGCTGCTGACCGTGCTGATGAGCACGGTGTGGACGGTGGGCATCATGGCCATGCTGGACATGCCGTTCACGATCGTCAGCTCGATCATCCCGGTGGCGCTGATCGCCGTCGGATCGGCGTACGGCATCCACGTGCTGACCCATTACTACGTGGCCCTCGACGACCGCGACAAGAGCGTCCCGCTTACCCGGGACAGCTACCTGGACCTGATCGCAGGGAGCCTGAAAGAGGTGATGCCCGCCGTCATGATGGCGGGGGTGACCACGATCGCCGGCTTCATCAGCATGATGACCAGCCCGATCGAGCCGCTGCACAGCTTCGCGCTGTTCACCGCCCTCGGCGTGGCCTTCGCGCTCGTGCTCTCGATCACCTTCATCCCCTGCTATCTGGCCGTCAAGCCGCTTTCCAAGGTGGGCGACCGCTCGAGGATCTTCAACCGGCTCGCCAAGAGGCTGGAGAAGAAGCAGGCCGCGAGCGGGCACAAGCTGAACAATGGCGGCTTCCTCTACGGGCAGTACCAGTTCTTCGCCGGCAACAGCACCAGGATGACGGTCTTTGTCGGGCTGATGGTCATCCTCAGCGTCATCGGCCTGAAGCTCCTGGTGGTCGACACCTCGTTCGTCAACTACTTCCCGGCCCAGGGCAAGGTCCGCCAGGACATCGCGTTCGCCGACGAGAACTTCGCCGGCACCAACAGCGTCTACCTGACCGTCCACGCCCCGGAAGGGCAGAAGGCCTACAACGTCGACATGCTGCAGCCCCTTGACGACATGCAGACCTACCTCGAGGGCAAATACCCCCAGATCGGCAAGACGGTCAGCTTCTCCACCTTCGTGAAGAAGATGAACCAGGTCATGCACGCGCCGGTGGTCGGCCATGCCACCGACAAGGTGGCGGACGATTCCGTGGCTTCCGATGACGGTGGAGCGATCCCGAGCTTTGGCGACGACTCCGCGATCCCCAGCTTCGGGGACGACAGCGCCATCCCGAGCTTTGGCGACGACTCCGCGATTCCCAGCTTCGGGGACGAAGGGGTTTCCGCCAGCACGCAGGACGAGAGCGCCTACGTCGACCCCAACATCGCCTACGCCAAGGAGCTGGGCGCCACCAGCACCACCGAGCAGATGCTCGGCATGCTGCACGAGGCCTACATCAAGGCAGGCGGGCGCCATGCGACAGTCGAGGGAATGATCAGCGAGCTGGAGAAGTCGGTGAACTACAAGGGCATGAGCTACTACGAGGTGCCGAACGACATGTCGAAGTACCCGGCCAAGACCAGGGAGGACCTTTCCTTCGTCGTCGCCCAGTACCTGACCATGATCGGCAGCGACCTTGACCAGTTCATCAACGACCCGAACGAGCCGACGTCGACCCGCATGCAGATCCAGCTGAAGACCCACAGCACCACGGTCACCAAGGCGATCATCAGGGATGCCGAGCAGTTCGCCGCGTCGCACTTCCCCGAGGGGTACACGATCGACGCCGAGGGACCTGGCGAGATCGAGAGCGCCATGACCGACATGGTCATCTCCAGCCAGGTGCAGAGCCTGATCTTCAGCCTGGTGTGCGTCGTCGTGATCCTGACCGTGGCCTTCAGGAGCCTGTGGGCCGGCCTGCTGGG
This sequence comes from uncultured bacterium, assembly GCA_905215015.1. Lineage (GTDB taxonomy): Bacteria > Spirochaetota > Spirochaetia > Sphaerochaetales > Sphaerochaetaceae > RUG023. The sequence goes on from CAJMOS010000046.1 coordinate 15,726, forward strand.
CGCCGTCCCGCTCGCCTTCACGATCCTGCTCAACTACATGCTGATGGGCTTCCTGGGCATCAACCTGGACCTGGTCACCAGCATCATCGCCAGCGTGGCGGTCGGTGTCGGCATCGACTACACGATCCACTTCATGCAGACCTTCAAGGAGGAGTCCCGGTACGAGGAGGAGAAGTCGCATGGCGGGGATGTCAACTACGAGGTCGCGACCCGCGAGACGTTCAAGAAGAGCGGTAGCGGCATCGTGACCAACGCCATGGCGGTCGGTCTTGGATTCATGGTGCTCTGCCTGTCCCAGTTCGTGGTCCTGCAGAACATCGGCATCCTGATTGCGATCGTCATGTTCACCTCGAGCTTCCTGGCGATGACCATCATCCCCGGTTTGCTCAACGCGCATCATCCGAAGTTCATCACCCGGATGGACAAGAAAAACGAACCGAAGAAAGACTGATTCGGGCAAAAGAGGAGAAACATAGTATGAAAACAATGAGAAACGTGTTTGTCGTGGGCCTGCTGGCCGCCGTCGCGGCGAGCCCCTTGGCGGCCATCACCGGCCGCGAGGTCATGGAGAAGGCTGACGCCGTCGCCAAGCCGAAGACCAGCATGAGCCAGGTCCAGATGGACCTGGTCGACAAGAACGGCACGGTGCAGAGCCGCATGATGCTGGAGTACGGCAGGGAGCCGGAGGACCTGAAGGATGTCGTCATCATCTTCCAGAGTCCCGCCAGCGTGAAGGACACCCGGTTCCTGCAGAAGGATAAGGCGGGGGGTGGTTCGGACAAATGGATCTACATGCCGAGCCTGCGCAGCACGCGCCGTATCGCGGCCAGCGAGGGGGACAAGTCCTTCATGGGCAGCGATGCCACGTACGACGACCTTTCCGGCCGCGAGCTGGACGACTACGAGTACGAGCTGCTTGCCGAGAGCGAGACGAAAGGCAAGTGGACCACCTACAAGGTCGAGTGCACCCCGAAGCCGACCACGGACAGCCAGTATTCCAAGCTGGTCACCTGGATCGACCACGACACGTTCGTCCCCGTCTACACGGAGATGTACGACAAGGGCGGCAAGCTCTTGAAGGAGCTTGAGGTGATGGACCTGCAGGTGGTCGGCGGCTACCAGACCCCGATGCTGGACGAACTGCGCAACGTGCAGACCGGCCACAGCACCAAGCTGACAATCAAGCAGATCAAGGTCGACCTTGCCCTGCCTGACCGCATCTTCACGACCAACTTCCTGAATACGGGCAAATAAACACGAAGGAGGATGAGATGAGCACTCTTTGGAAAAAGGTCCTGCTGACCGCAACCATGGCGGCGTTTGCCGCCACGGCCGTGATGGCTGACGACATTCCGTCTTTCGACACCCCGAGCGACGGCTCGGTCCCCAGCTTCGGCGACGCCAGCGGAGACATTCCCGGTTTCGGGTCTGATTCGGGCTCTGCTTCCAGCCCGGGCTTCGGCGCCGCTTCCAGCGCCTTGGCCATCAGCGGAGAGGGCGGGGCTTCTCCCCGCTGGTTCCTTGCCGGGGCGAGCGACATCGAGGACCGCGCGGTCCAGATGGACCCCTATTTCCGGCTGAATTTTTCCTACAGCGGTTCCATTGGCGAGATTGATGCGAAGCTGAAGGTCAACGAGCGGATCCTGAAGGACAATCCTGAGGATGTCATCGACGAGCTGACGCTGCGCGCCTACCTGGGCGATTTCGTCCTCGAGGCCGGCAAGATGAAGCTGGTCTGGGGCAAGGGCGACAAGGTCCATGTCCTGGACAACTTCAACAGCGACGACTATTCCGACTTCATCTTCCCGGACTACATCGACCGCCGTATCGCCGTGCCGATGGTGCACGTCGCCTACAACATGGTCAACGGCACGAGGCTTGAGGGCGCCTACACCCCGTACATGACCCCGACCCGCTATGCTTCCAGCGGTCCGTGGGTGCCCGAGCATACGCTGCTCTCCGCTTGGGATAGTGCCCATGCTGGGGCGCAATATATGGCTGCTGGATATACAGCAGCCGGATTGTTGGATTTATCTGATTATGCCGAACCTACGTTGAGTAGCTTTTTGTCGGCATATAATTACAGCGCGACCGGATATTACGACTTCTACAAGGACAATATCCCGAACACCAAGACGCTGAAATATGGACAGTTCGGTTTCCGCGCCACCGGCACCGTCGGCTCGTTCGACTGGGGCGCCTCCTACTTTTACGGAAGGATGAAGGACGCTTCGATGGATGGAACCGAATTGGCCAAGCTAATGCTGCTTGCTGGTTCTGCAAACGCTTTTGCTTCTGGCAAATTCTCCGTCGGCCAGCTGTACGACTACGACCGCATGCAGGTCTTCGGTCTCGAGGGGGCGACCGTCCTTGGCGGGTTCAACTTCCGCGCCGAGCTGGGCTACTACCTGACCGATGATGTCGATGACGACGACCCGTACGTGCACAACAACAGCCTGCAGTGGGTCTTCGGTTTCGACCGCGACCTGCCGTGGAACAACCTGAACGTCAACATCCAGACCCAGGGCAAGTACATCCTGCACGGGGATGACGTGAAGGACAACGGTGTCGGCGATGTGGACTACAACGGGGAGAAGGCATGGGTGCAGAACCGCCTCGTGCTGGATGTCACCGACAGCTGGATGCATGAGAAGCTGAAGCCGGAGCTGAAGCTGGTCTGGAACATCGAGCTGAAAGACGTGGTCGTCATGCCGCAGGTTTCCTATCAGCTGATGGAGGGCCTGGACGTCTCGTTGGCCGGCCTCTACATCTATTCGGGTGACAATGGGCAGTTCTACGACTTCAAGGACAATTCCTTCGTCCAGGTGGGAGCTGTCTACAAGTTCTGAGGCTGATGTTCCATTGGTTGCGTGGACGGCCGTCCTTCGGGGCGGCCGTTCTTGTATTGACATGTTCTTGTGGAATATGTATATATCTCGACGTCATGCGTATCCGGCTTTCAGACCATTTTACCTATGGAAGGCTTCTTCGTTTCACATTCCCCTCCATCATCATGATGGTGTTCACGACGATCTATTCGGTCGTTGACGGCTTTTTCGTTTCCAACTATGTCGGCAAGGTGCCGTTTGCCGCTTTGAACCTGGTCATGCCCCTCTTCATCATCCTCGGCTCGGTGGGTTTCATGCTGGGCTCCGGGGGCAACGCGATTGTGGCGCGGACACTGGGGGAGGGGGACAGGACGAAGGCGAACCGCTATTTCTCGTTCCTGGTGCTGGCCTGCATGGGCTTCGGCCTGCTGGTATCCCTGGTGGGATTCGCCTTGCTTTCCCATATCGCCCGGTTTTTGGGTGCGAGCGGCGAGGTTTTGGACCTTTCGGTACTCTATGGGCGGATCGTGCTGTGTGGCATGCCGTTCTTCATGCTCCAGAACCAGTTCCAAAGCTTCTGCATCACCGCTGAACGGCCGAAACTCGGCCTCGCGTTCACGGTGGCAAGCGGCCTTTCCAACATGGTTCTTGACGCATTGTTCGTTGGTGTCTTCAAGTGGGGGCTTGCGGGCGCCGCATGGGCTACCGTGATCAGCGAGGTCGTCGGGGGGCTTGGCCCTGTCTTCTATTTCCTCCGGCCCAATACGAGCCTGTTGCGGCTGGGGCCTACCCACTGGTATGGAAAAGTCCTTTTGCAATCCTGCCTCAACGGCTCTTCGGAGTTGATGAGCAACATAGCCGCAAGCATCGTCTCGGTGCTCTACAACTGGCAGTTGCTTTCCTATGCGGGCTCTGATGGAGTGGCGGCGTATGGAGTGCTGATGTACATCAGCTTCTTCTTCAACGCCATGTTCATCGGCTACGCTGTCGGAGTTTCGCCGGTAATCGGGTTCCACTATGGTGCCGGCAACAAGAAGGAACTGGGAAACCTTCTGCAAAGGAGTCTCCTGCTGATCGGTTCGTCGGGAATTTGCATGTGGGTTTTGGCCTCGCTGAGCGCTCCTTTGCTCTGCCGGATATTCGTGGGTTATGACGAAGGACTGTATCGGATGACGGTAATGGCTCTGCGGATCTACTCTTTCAGCTTCCTGCTCGGCGGTTTCAACATCTTCGTCTCCTCGTTTTTCACCGCGTTGAACAACGGAGGGGTGAGCGCGCTTGTCTCGTTTCTCCGGACATTGGTCTTCGAGACGGGAAGCGTCCAGCTGTTGCCGTTGGCATTGGGGCTGAATGGCATATGGGCGGCGATCATTGTCGCGGAGAGCGCAGCCCTGACGGTGAGCCTGGCGTGTCTGCATTGGCAACGCCCCCATTATGGCTATTGAGCTCCCGGTGTAGCCAGACCAACAGGATGACGGCGGTCGTTTGCCCGACCAGGTCGCCGAAGAAGTAGCAGTACCAGACCCCGGAAAGCCCGACGAAATGGGCAAGGAGGTAGGCGGCAGGGAGCACTCCAAGCACCTGCCTGTTCAGGGTGATCAGCGCGGCGCGCACGCCTTTGCCGAAGCCTTGCAGGTAGGCGGCGGTCTGATAGAGCAGGGGAGCGCCGATAAAGCACAGGCTGACCCGAGGGAAGGCGACTTCCATCTGCCTTGCCAGCTCTGCGCTTGGGTGGAACATGCCGTACAGCCATTCGGGGTGTGTCTGGAAAAGGGGAAAGCCGAATCCCAGCATGTACAGATAGGTGAAGAAGAGAGACCACCGGTAGGCGCCGCGGGCGCGGTCGATCCTGTCCGCACCGTAGTTGAAGCTGGTGATCGGAACCAGACTGTTCGACATGCCATGCATCGGCAGGAAGATGAAGGACTCGACCTTGATGTACAGTCCGTAGGCGGTCACCGCGAGCGGGGTGAATCCAATCAGGATCTTGTTGACCAACGTCAGGCTGATCGAGCCGCTTGCCTGCAGCAGCATGGTCGGCACCCCAATGGCGAGAATGGTCTCTGCCGCGCTTTTCCGCCATATCCGTTGCCCGCGTTGCAGGCAGGAGAGCTTGTCGCTGCGGACGAGCAGGACAGTGGCGATAGCGCAGCTGATGGCCTGGCCGATGATCGAGGCCCATGCGGCACCGGCGACCCCCATGTCCAAGCCGAACATCAGGATCGGATCCAGAATCAGGTTGCAGACGACACCTACCGCCAGACAGAGCAGGGTATAGACGCTTTCCCCGGTACCCTGCAGCATGAAGGTGATTACTCCGCTGGTAATCTGGAAGCCGCAAAGGACGATGCTGATGCCGATGTATGTCAGGGAAAAACCGGCAAGCGACGGATCGTCGGTGAAGAAGCGGACGTAGGCCCCCACCAGCGGACCGCCGAAAACCAAGAAGAGCAGGGAGACTCCCAAGCTCATGCACAAGGCCGTGTTGCCTGCCTCGTTTGCTTCCTGTTGCTCGCTTCTGCCCAGACGGCGGCTGATTGCCCCGCTTGCGCCAAGCCCCAAGCCGCTCGTCAGGGCGACGACCAGTTGCTGGATCGGGTAGGCGAGACTCAGGGCCGCGATGGGGCCGTCCCCGAGCCGGGAGACGTAGAGCGAGTCGATGATGTTGTACAACGCCTCGATAGCCATGCTGAGCATGATGGGAAGTCCCAGTCTCAGGACTAGGATCGGAATCCTCTCTGTGCCCATGCGGTTGGTTGTTGCCTGCATACCCTTGTAGTAACGGATTTTCTTTATTTGAACAACGGTTTTACTTTGCGCCGGTATTCCCAGCTAAAGAGAAGGATGACGAGCGTGAGACTGGCGGACTCGGCGATGATGAAGGCGAACCAGACGGCGTGCAGGCCCTGGAACCGGGCGAGAAGCCAGGCTGCGGGAAGCAGCACGACCAGCTGGCGGGTCAGGCTGACAAGCATCGAGAGGATACCGTCTCCGACCGCCTGGAAGAGCCCCATCAGGCAGATGGAGATGCCTGCGGGGACAAAGCAGAGCGAGAGTATCGGCAGCGCATGTTCGCCAATGGTCCGCATCTCCTCTCCCGCATGGAACAAGGAGAGCAGGAAGTCCGGAAAGAGATGGAAGCCCAAGGTCCCGAGGCCCATGATGGCGGTGGCGATGAGGACGGCGGTACGGATCGCCTGGTTCATGCGTTGGGGGTTCTTGGCTCCGTAGTTGTAGCCGACAATGGGAATCAGGCCGCTGTTCAGGCCGAAAACCGGCATGAAGACGAAGCTCTGCAGTTTGAAATAGACGCCGAAGACAGAGACAGGAGCCATGCCGAAAGCGACCAGGATCTTGTTCACTCCGCTGGTCATCACCGTCCCGATCGACTGCATGACAATGGAAGGAAGTCCCACCGCGTAGATTTCCCTGATGGTCTGGGCGTGCAGCTTCCTGTTCTCCGGTTTCAGCGTGACATATGGGTTCTGCCTGACGAACAGGTAGCTGAGCACGACGGAGACGTGCTGCCCGAGCACCGTGGCGATTGCCGCGCCCGCGATGCCCATGCGGGGAAATCCAGCCAGCCCGAAGATCAAGACCGGGTCCATGACGATATTGGTCGCCGCTCCGGCGAGTTGGACGATCATCGGATGCACCGTATCCCCGGTGGACTG
>CAJMOS010000047.1 GCA_905215015.1 uncultured bacterium
CAGCTGGCCGAAGGATACATATGGTCGGCGACGATGAAGCCGGCGTTGTGCCTGGTTTTCTGATATTCCCTTCCGGGATTGCCGAGGAAGACGATCAATTTCATGCGCCTATGCTACCAAAAAAGGAAAGGGCAAGGATAGAGATTCTCTGTTTTGCTTTCGTTTTATTATTTTTAACAACTGTTATCTTTCGTTTTTGCGAGGAATATGGTACAGTAACCGCAAAGGAGCTTGTTCCCGTCATGAAAGATATGAACCTTGGGATGTTCAAGGCGTACGATATCCGCACCAAAAGGGAGATGCTTGACGTCGACCAGGAAGTTCGGCTGATGAAGGCGGTTGGTCGGTACCTTCGGGATTCCGTGAACGTTTCCGGAGTTGTCGTTTGCCGCGACGCCCGCCTCTATTGCCCGGAATTGATGGAGCTCGCCTTGGAGCTGTTTCCACGGTTTGGGTTGGACGTGTATGTGAATCCCCTTCAAACGGCTACGTGCGAGTTTTATTTTACCTGCATGCGGCATCCTCACTGTGCCGGGGTCATGATGACCGCGAGCCACAATCCCGGCAACTACGTCGGATTGAAACTGGTGGCTCCCGGCCTGGTTCCCATTGCCTTCGGCTATGGGCCTGATGGCGGTATCGCCAAAATCCAAGAGCTCTACATGCATGACGTCCCTCTCTCGGCAGGCCCTGCCAGCGGAAAGGTCCATATCGTGGACGAGAGCAGTCATTTCGTCGATTACTCGATGCATCTCGCGAACGTGGGACAGGATGATTTGAAAGGCTTGCACGTGATGGGCGAGTTTCTTTCCGGCATGGCCGGCGTCGATGTCGCGATGGCCTTCGAAAAGGCGGGGGCGAGTTTCCATAGCCGCCATCTGGTTCCGAACGGGTTCTTCCCGGAAGGGGACCCGAATCCGGTTGTCGAAAGCAGCATCGCTCCTGCGCGGATTGCGGTCAAGGCCGGGCAGTATGACTTCGGTTTTTGCTTTGATGGGGACGGAGACCGCATGGACTTGATGGATGGAAACGGCGAGCAGATTGTTCCGGGCTTCAATATGGCCATCCTGGTTCCGGAAATGAAGAGACTCTTTTCCCATGCCTTCCCCGGCCAGGAAAAGGACCTGCAACTGTATGCCGACGTGAAGGCGATTCCGACCGCGCTGGTGGAAATAGCGAAAGCGGGCGTGGGCGTACATATCATCCGCAACGGGCACTCGTTCATCAAAGGGAAACTGATGGAACGCTTCGGCGAGCGCTACGTGGCGGCGGAAGAGGAGTCCGCCCATTATTACATGAACTTCCCTTATGACGAGAAAGACTGGTCGAAAGGGCATGCGGCTACGGAAAACACCTTGTTCTACGCGTTGCTGACCGCCAAAGCGTGGAAGAACAATCCGAAAGCCTACGAAAGGGCCCAACGGTTGCAAAAGCAGATCCACCGGTACCGTGAATGGCCGGTACATTTTGAGCCGGCGCCCGAAGAGATGCCCCATATCATGGATGATGTGGAGCAAGCCATGAGGGAAAGGGGCGCGACCATCATCAAGACGATGGACGACGGCAGCGACCTGGATGCGACATTGATGCGCTTCAATCTTCCCGGACAGTTGCATGCGGGAGTGCAATTGGAAGATGAACCTTGGTGCCAGGTGGCGCAGCGGATCAGCCGCAGCGAGGACGCGATGTGCCGGTGGGAAGTCGTTTCGAACGACCGGAAAACCTGTGAGGAAACCAACAAAATCATCGTCGGGATTGCTGACAGATACGTCAAGAAAGGATATGCATATTACGGGGACTGACAAGAATGAATGGCGCAGAACGAAAGCAGGCGATCCTGCAACTTCTTCAAGAGAAAGAGAGCATCCATGTCGATGAGCTGACGGAACGCTTCGGGGTATCCAAAGTGACGATCCGGGGGGATTTGGACAATCTCCAGCAGAAGGGGTTGCTTGTCCGCACCCATGGTGGCGCGATGCTTCCGGAGAAACGGGATTTCATCCGGATCATTTCCAATACCATGCATGAGTCGACCAAGGAGAAGGACGAGATCGCCAAGCTCGCCGCTTCTTTGGTTTCCTCCGGGCAGGCAATCATCATCGATAGCGGTTCGACCACGATGCATATGGCCAAGTATCTGGTCGACAAGCAGATTACGGTTGCAACCAACTCCCTGCTGGTGATGCAGCAACTGATGAACGAGGACAATGTCGATCTTGTCCTCATCGGTGGTTCCTTGCGGCGTTTTTCCATGAGCGCCATCGGCAGTATCGCCCGCTCCTGCCTGACGCAGATCCACGCCGATTGGCTCTTCCTTGGAGGATCCGGGTATTCGGTGGAGAAGGGAATCTCTTGTTCCAATTTGGTCGAGGCGGACACCAAGCAGGCGATGATCCAGGATGCGGAACATGTCTGTTTCGTCGCCGATAGTTCGAAGATGGGCAAGGTATCCTTTGCCAACGTGACCGATTGGAGCCATATCGATGTGCTGGTGACTGACCGGATCGATACGGAAACCCGTATCAGCCTTGAAGGGTATGGGGTGAAGGTGCTGGTGCCGAAGCATGCGTAAATGGGGGTTGTCCCTGGTGGGTTTGCACGAGGGGGCGGAGGTCAGGGCTCTTGCGGAGAAATATCCGGGGCTCGACTTCGAGCTCTCCTACAACATGCGTCCTGACCAGCTGGAAATGATGGCCCCGATTCTCGAACACCGGGTCGTTTCCCTGCATGCGACCTGTCCGAGAAGCCTGTATTTTCCGAATTTTGCTTCAGACGACCCACACGTCCTGTCCCAGAGCATCTCCGATATCAGGCAAAGCATTGTCACCGCGAAGCGCTTCCATGCCCCTCTTATGGTCTTGCACCCCGGCTACCTTTGCGAGGAGGGGATGCCGAGCGACAAAAGCGCTCGCCTGGCGTTGCTGGAAAAACCGCAGTTTCAGAACCATGTTGCCGTGAGGGAAGGGGCCATCTGCGACAGGGAGTATCCTCAAAGCGATGCGTATCGGAGGACGATGGACCGGCTCATGTCGCATATTGGCGCGGTTTGTCGGCTCTGCTGGGACGAGGGCATCTCGTTGGCGGTCGAGAACCTGAACCCGCGTTCCGGATACCTTTGCATGACGCCGGATGATTTCGCCCAGCTCGCGACGGTCGACCATATGTGCTTCTGCCTTGATATCGGGCACCTTTGGATTTCGCATTTCGCGTTCGGGTTTGATTTCCTCGAGGCGATGCGGAACATGCTGGCGACCCGCAAGGTGGTCTCTTGCCATTTGCATGCCAATCCATCCGATGGCCACATCTGGGAAGACAGCCATGGAGATTTGGACGTCAATGCCGCGTTTCCGCTTCGGGAAAGTCTTGACATCATCACCGCGGAACCGGTCAATTGCATCCTCGAGACCGTGTCGCGTCCGGAACACAATATTCGGATCTTCCAAGAGTACACCAAAGCTTCTTGAGTTTTCTTTATTTGTCGAAAATTTTCTTTTTATTTTGTTTTTAACAGTGTTTTGTTTAAAACGCAGAATATAGAAAGTTTTTTCCTTGTGGTTTGGAAGAATGGATGGTACACTAACCACAAGTTTCAAACGTCATTGATGAAAAAGAGGAGGAGACGTATGAAAAAATGTTTGGCCCTTTTGACGGCGCTTGTCGCCGTTTCCGCGATGCTCTTTGCCCAGGGTGGGAGCGAGTCTCCAAAGCCGGCGACCAGTTCCGGTGCTCCGGCAGAGACCAACAAACTGGTTGTGTACGCTACCTGCAGCGAAAGCGAGGCCCAGAAGATCACCGATGCGTTCATCAAGAAGTATCCGGGCATGCAGATCACCATCATCCAGGCTGGAAGCGGCGATATGGTTACCCGTGTGAAGACCGAATGGCCGAAACCGGAAGGAGATGTGGTCCTGCTGCTCGCCAAAGAGAACCTGGATTCCATTTACAACAATCTTGCTCCGTACAAGAGTGCCAACCACGATGATTTCGCGCCGGAATTCCGCGATCCTGCGGAAACTCCCCGGTATTATGCCACGAGTCTTCCCCTGCAAGCGATCATGTACAACACCAGGATGTTGACTCCGGAACAGGCTCCGAAGTCCTGGAAGGATCTGGCCGATCCGAAGTTCAAAGGCGAGATCGTCCTCGGCAATCCTGCGTCCTCCGGTTCTTCCTACGCGCAGCTGTACATGATGCACAAGCTCTACGGCATGGATTTCGTCAAGCAGGTTGCCTCGAACGCCACCTACGTCGCTTCCTCCACCGCCGGGCCTGACAGTGTGGCCCGTGGCGAGTATGCCATCACCGTCACCGGTGAGAAGAATATCGGGGACCGGATCGCCCAGGGAGATCCGGTTGCGTACGTGCTTCCCGAGGAAGGTACCGGCCTGCGCACCGAAGGTTCCGCAATTCTGGAGAACTGCAGGAACTTGGCAAGCGCCCGGCATTTCATCGACTTCATCACCAGCGAGGAAGGCATGACTGTCGTCCGTGACCAGTGTTTCCGCCGCCCGGCTCTGACCACCATCGCCGGTCCTGCGAACCTTCCGTCCCTGAAGGATATGAAGTTCTTCGATTATGACGCGAAAGAAGCGGCCGCGTCCAAGAAACAGCTTGTTTCCGAGTTTCAGGGCTTGCTGTAAGCTGGCAGGAAAAGGGTCAGGACCAGAAAGCGTGTCCTGACCTTTCTTTCTCTTTTGCCATACCATCAAAGGGAGCGGATTCCATGAGTCACGATTTGACATACGATGCAGTGAATAAGATTTACGATGCCAAGGGAAAGAACCCGGTACATGCCTTGAGGGATGTCTCCTTCACCATCAGGGCGGGGGAACTCTTCTGCCTGCTAGGTCCTTCAGGTTGCGGCAAGACCACGCTTTTGCGAAGCACCGCCGGCCTTGAGTCCATTTCCAGCGGAAAGATGCTTTATGGTGATGTCGACATCTCCACGATTCCTCCGTATAAGCGCAATATCGGCATGGTGTTCCAGAGTTTCGCCTTGTATCCCCACATGACGATTTTCGAGAATGTCGCTTATGGGCTCAGGGTCCGCAAGATTCCCGAGGAGGTCGTGCGCAAGAAGGTTACCGAGGCGATGGAACTCGTCGGTCTTGGAGAGGAATTGAAGCGCAACCCCAGCCCTTCCGGTCTTTCCGGCGGACAGCAGCAGCGCGTCGCCATCGCCCGCGCCCTGGTGTATGACCCGGATATCCTTCTGCTTGACGAGCCTTTGGCGAACCTTGACGCCAAACTCCGCCGTTACATGCGGGCTGAAATCCGCCGCATCCAGAAAGCGACCAACATCACGACCATTTTTGTGACCCATGACCAGGAAGAGGCGATGGCGGTGGGCGACCGCATGGCGGTGATGCGGAAGGGAATCGTCGAGCAGATCGGCACCAGCGACGAGTTGTACAACCAGCCAAACAGCTCTTTTGTCGCGAACTTCATCGGAAAGATGAACTTTTTCAGCAGCAAGATCGTCGGCATCGAAGGCGACCGGATTCTGTGCGAGGTCGATGGGACCGGTCTGGTTGTCCCCGTGTGCAAGACGAGGAACCATGTCTCCAGCCTTGCCCTTGGCAAGGAGGTGCTGGTCGGGGCCAGACCCGAGCAATTGGTTGTCGGCAAGCAGGAGGGGAAGGTGCGGGGAACCGTGAGGATCATCCAGCATCTTGGGCAGTTCATCCGCTACGAGGTGGAACTGGACCCCGCCGTAAGCCGGACTATCTTTGAGATCGATATGCCTTCGTTGCAGGCTGATGTCAAAGAACATGACACGGTGTTTGTGGAAGTGAAGCCCGATGTCGTCTCCTTGTTCGACAAGGAGGTGGACGCATGAGAAACAGGCCGCAGCCTACCATGGACACGGTTGGTTCCGAGGGCAGGATCCGACGCTTCTTTGAGAAGGATTTCACGCAATATCTTGTTTTTGCGGTTCCGATGGCCTTCATTGCTATTTTCCTGCTCTATCCGATGGCAACCACGCTGATCCGGGCCTTCATGGCTCCGGCGGAGGACCTGGCTTTCCATGGGTTCAGCCTCGAGGGGTTGCAACAGTTCGTGGTGAGCAAGCTGTACCGCAAGAGCCTGTGGAATTCTTTCGTCATCGGCATTTCCGTTACCTTCTTTTGCCTTTTGATCGGGATTCCGATGGGGTATTTTGTCGCCAGGGTGAAGATGCCGGGTAAATCGTTGATCCTTTCTCTCGGGATTCTTCCTGTCATCATGCCCTCGTTCGTCGGGGCCTTCACGTGGGTCATCCTGCTGGGAAGGAACGGGATCGTCCGTACCTTCCTGAACTGGTTGCTTGGTCCTTTGGGTATCAAGGTCCCGTCGATTTACGGCATGTTCGGCATGATCCTCTGCATGACGCTGACCTATTATCCGTTTGTGTTCCAGCTGGCCTATGGGGCGTTCGCCTCTTCGAATCCCATGCTGGAAGAGGCGGCCATGCTGATGGGCGCGAGGAAAAGCCACATTTTCCGCACGGTCACGCTGCCGCTTGTCATGCCAAGCCTTGGCGCCGCCGCATTGCTCGTATTCGTCCGCGCTATCGGAAATTTCGGCATTCCATCCATTATCGGCGGCGAGGATTATGTGTTGCCCACCTTGATCTATTTTGAGGTGAACGGGTTCTGGAACATCAATGGGGCTTGTTCGATAGCCGTCGTGAACGTCGCGATTACCGCTACGGTTCTTTGGGCCCAGAAAGCCATGGTCAATCGCCACAAGTATGAGACGATCAGCGCCAGCCGCTCGGAACTGAAGATGAACGACTCGGTGGCGATTCGGATCGTCGCTTGGGTCTTCTGCGGGATCATCCTTGTCGTTTCCTTGCTTCCCCAGATTACCATCATCGTCATGTCGTTTTTCACCAAATGGACGGGTTTGTTCCCTGAAGGCTTCACGCTCGCCAACTATGCGCGTATTCCGCACACGAGCCATAACGAGCTGTTCAACTCCTTTTATCTTTCCCTCCTGTCCACCTTGCTGTGCGCGATCCTGGGTTCCATCGTCGCGTACATCACGGAACGCAAGAAACCGAAAGGGGCCGCATTGCTTGACTTGTCCGTGATGGCGCCGTTCATTTTGCCTGGTACCGTTGTCTCCATCGCGTTGCTTTCCGCTTTCAGCGGGAACAGCTGGCTGCGCCTGACCGGCACGTACACCGTCCTTGTCATCTCGTTCATGATCAGAAGGACGCCGTACGTATATCGCTCTGTCGCGGCGAACTTGACACAGTTGAACCCCTCTTTGGAGGAGGCGTCGACCATCATGGGAGCATCCTGGTTCTACACGTTCCGCAAGGTAAGCGTCCCTTTGATCCTTCCTTCCATCATCAGCGGTTCCATCCTGACGCTGACTACACTGCTTCAGGAGTTGTCCACCAGCATCCTGCTGTATAGCGGGCGCACGCGTACCGTGCCGATCCAGATTTACAGCGCCGTGCAAGATGGAAACTTGGGGCAGGCAAGCGCTTTGTCGGTCGTCCTTCTGGTCGTGGTCTTCGTGATCGTCTACGGCATGAACAGGCTTCAGGGTTCGAAAATGGCGTCCGCTTTCAAGATGGGGTGACCGAGAGACCGTTCTCCGCTATTCCGGCAGAAGGCTTTTTCGTTTACCATGAAGCCATGTACGTGCTCGTGACCTATGTGCCCGAGAGTCACCTCGGGCAAGTGAAGGAGGCGTTGTTCGCCTCCGGAGCCGGAAGCATGGATGGGTATGACCAGTGCTGCTGGCAGGTGAAGGGGACGGGGCAGTTCCGTCCCCTTTCGGGAAGCCATCCTTTCCTTGGTTCCGGGAACCAGCTGGAAACGGTCGAGGAATGGAGGCTCGAGATGGTGGTGGACGAGGAGCATGCCGCGAAAGTGGTCGAAGCTCTCAAACGCGCTCACCCCTACGAGGTACCGGCCTACCACTTGATTCCGGTCATGACCCTTGATGCTGCTTTTTGACGGGGCGATGGGGACGATGAAGAAGATGGGGCCTGACACGTTTTCCATCCACCGTGCCTATATCGAGGCTGGCAGCCAGGTGCTCACTACCGATACCTTCATGGTGAACCGTCTCTCCGCAAGCGATGTGGAGGGAGAAAACAAGCGTGCCTTGGAAACGGCCAGGCTGGCGGTCGGGGAAACGGACGTGCTGGTCGCCGGGGACCTTGGTCCAACCGTCGCCACCAGCAAGGACTATCCGCTTTCCTTCTTCCTTGGGCTCTACCGTGAGCAGGCGAGGGCGCTGAAAGGCGTCGACCTGTGGCTGGTCGAGACGGTAGTGGACCTCGAGGTGGCACGTGCCGCGGTCCGTGCCTGCCGGGAAGTTGCCCCGGGAGTTCCAGTCCTGGTCAGCATGGTTCCCTCCATTGCGCCCGAGAAGGCGGTGCAAGCTTTCGATGGGTTCCCTCTCTCGGCTTTGGGCTACAACTGCGGCTCCGGTCCCTTGGAGAGCTCTTTGCCCCTGGCTCGGCTTGCTTCCCTGAGTCCTTTCCCTTTGATTTGGGAGCCGAGCGCGGGATTGCCGGAACAAGGTCGCTACCCTGTTGGCGGACAGGAGTGGGCAAGGGCTGTGCGGAGCGTGCTTGCACACACTCCGGTCGCCTATGTGGGAGGTTGCTGCGGAACTACTCCCGCCTATATCCGTGCATTGGCGTATTGTGCTTTCTCTCGGAACCCCCCTATACTCGAACCAGGTCCATGAATGGTTCTTGAGGAGGACTCTATGGGAAAAACGAAGAAGAGTAATTTCAACGTGTTCGAGATCATGTTCGGCATCATGTGGCTGGCGATGGGGCTCGAGGGAATCGGCCAAGGCAACGGGGGCCAGTCCATTGGCCGTTTCTATGCCTCGATCGGAAAATGGTTCGGCAAGGCCGGCGACAGCATGGTCACCATCCTTGGCGTGCTGATTCTTGTCGCCGCCGTCGTGTATCTGGTACAGAAGTTTGTGCCTGCGGTTCCTGCGCAGCTGACCAAGGTCGCCATGGTTTTCATGGTCATCGTCTGGGCGGTCACGGTGCTCTGCTGCCTGATTTTCGACATCAGCCATCTTGACGGCTTCGCCGGTTTTCTGGCCATGGTCGAGAACCTGTTCATCAACTTGCTGATTTTGTCCGCCACCATCTCTTTCTGTGGCGAATCCATCACCAAATAATCCGGTGGGTAGCGAAGGGGCAGGGGCGGGGAAACCTGTCCTTGCCCTTTTTTTCAAGGAGTCGACATGTTCGAGACGCTGGCGTCCAAGGAATTGTATCGTGATAGCTCTTTTCGTGTGACGGTGGACAGCTACCAGTTGCCCGAAGACAAGACAGGGACGCTTTTGCAGGTCCATCACCCTGGCGGGGTCGCGGTGCTCGCCATGGACGCCTCTGGCCGTATCCCGTTGGTCCGGCAGTACCGCTATGCGGTCAAACGGAAGTTGCTGGAAATTCCGGCAGGCAAGCTGGACAAGATTCCTGGCGAGACTCCTGAGGGCGGAGCTCTGAGGGAACTGAGGGAAGAGACCGGTTGCGAGGCCGGACAGGTAGTTCCGCTTGGATGCATCTATCCTTCTCCCGGTATCGACACCGAAGTCCTGTACCTGTTCGCGGCGAAGGTGGCCGGCCGCACAGCCCAGGATCTTGATGAAGACGAGTTCATCGACGTCGTCTGGGTATCCCCACAGGAATTCCAACAGATGGTCGGGGACGGCAGGATCAGTGACGCGAAGACCATCTGCGCCTGGAGCCGCGCCCTGCTCCGTGGCCTTATCTCGTTTTCGTGACTCCGATTCTCGGACAGTGGCCGGCCTCGCTGCAGAGGGAGCACTTCGGACTGACCGGGGTGCAGATATACTGCCCGTAGGTGACGAGGAGCTCGTTCATTCCGATCCAGTGCTTTTTGGGCATCACGTTCCTGATTGCTTCCTCTGTCTGTTCCGGGGTCTTGGTCTTGACCCACCCCATGCGGTTGGCGATTTGGTGGACGTGGCAATCCACGCAGGGGGCTGCGATTCCGTAGCCGAGGTTCAAGGTCAGGTTGGCGGTCTTGATGCCGACACCGGGGAGTTTCATCAGTTCCTTGGCGTCTGGAGGAACCTTGCCTTGGTAGGAATCGACCAGGACCTGGCTGATTTCCTTGATTTGTCTTGCCTTGCGGGTGTAGAAGCCGGCGGGGTAGATGGCGTGGGCGATGGTCTCGTCGCTGAGAGCGAGCATGCCTTCAGGGGTGTCGGCCAAGGCGAAGAGCCTTCTGCTCGCCTCGATGGTTACCTGGTCCTTCGTCCTCAGGCTGACCAGCGTGCTGACCAGGACCCGGAAAGGATCCTGCCGCTCTTGGGCGATGGTGGAGACGGAAGGGAGCTTGCCCCCGGCCCTGCAGGCCGCGTCCCGCATCCGCTCGAACATCCTGTCCCACTCGTCTGTCGTCATTCCTTTCTCCCTTGCTTTTTCTCTGTCAACGAATTACCGTCATTACTACCATGATTATCGTATTGAACTCCAACATCACGGATGAACAAAAGCATCATATCCGAAGTTTCCTCTCTTCGAAAGGGTACCAGGTCCATGAGATCGTCGGTACCGAGGAGACCGTCTTTGGCGCTGTCGGCCGCGCCACGGTCGACGTGCGGGAAGTGGAAATGCTTCCTGGCGTCGCCAAGGTCGTCCCGATCACCAAGCCCTACAAGCTCGCCAGCAGGGAACTGAAAAAAGAGGACACGATTGTCCAGGTTGGCAAGCATGTGACCATCGGTGGCGGGCGGATTGTCGTCATCGCCGGCCCCTGCGCGGTCGAGAGCAGGGAGCAGATCATGCGCATCGCCGGCGAGGTACACGAGGCAGGCGCGGTGATGCTTCGGGGCGGGGCCTTCAAGCCACGTACCAGCCCGTATGCGTTCCAAGGTCTGGGAGAAGAAGGCCTGAAATACCTGAAGGAGGCTGGCGAGAGGTATGACATGCCGGTCACCAGCGAGATTGTCAGCCCGGATAGCGTGGAGATGATGAAGGACTACGTGGACATGTTCCAGATCGGAGCCAGGAACATGCAGAACTTCGAGCTGCTGAAAGCGGTCGGCAAGACCGGCATGCCGGTCCTGCTCAAACGAGGTTTGGCTGCCACGATCGAGGAATGGCTGATGGCGGCAGAATACCTGATGAGCAGCGGCACCGACCAGGTGGTGCTCTGCGAGCGGGGCATCCGCACCTACGAGCGGGCCACCAGGAATACCTTGGACTGCTCCGCCATCCCCGTCGTGCAGAAGCTGACCCACCTTCCGGTCATCGGCGACCCGAGCCACGCCACCGGCATGCGCGACATGGTCAGCCCGATGTCGCTGGCTTTGATCGCCAGCGGGGCGAGCGGGGTGATCGTCGAGGTGCATGACCATCCGGAAAAGGCTTTGAGCGATGGTCCGCAGTCCCTCTACCCCGAGCAATTCGAGAAGATGGTGCGGGACATCGAGGCGTTGGCCCCGGTGGTCGGCAAGAGCCTGGAGCGGGTTCCTCGCAGCCACATGGCAGTCCCTGCCGGAATCGCTGGCCAGGTGCCGGACATCAGCCTGGACCTCCCAATCGCCTTCCAAGGAGTACATGGCGCTTTCAGCGAGCTGGCGGTCGGCCGGCTTTTCGGAGAGGCGGCGAAGACGTTTCCCTGCAAGGAGTTCTTCGATGTTTTCAAGGCTGTGGACAGCGGCAAGGTCATCTACGGAGTTGTCCCGGTGGAGAATACCCTTGGTGGAACCGTCAATGGAACGATTGATCTTTTGACCCGATTCCCCAATATCCAGGTGGTGGGCGAGCAACAGATCCGGATCAACCATGACCTGATTGTCGTGCCTGGCGCCCAGCTTTCCGATATCAAGGAAGTCTACTCCCACCCGCAGGGACTGGCGCAGTGCGCGGATTTCCTGGCGAAGCACCTGCCCGATGCCCGCCCCGTCTCCTTCTTCGACACGGCGGGAAGCGTGGAATATATTGCCCAGCAGAAGGACAAAAGCAAGGCCGCGATCGCAGGCAAGCCGGCAGCCGAGTTCTATCACATGGAAATCCTGAGGGAAGGTATCGAGACCAATCCGAAGAACTATACCCGCTTCTACGTGATTTGCAGGCAGGAGAACGCAAGGGTCTTCCTTTCCAGCCATGCGCCGAACCGGACGGTCTTCTCCTTTACCGTCGGCGACCAGCCCGGCACCTTGCTGAAGGTGCTGAAGGTGCTTGAAGTCCATCGGATGAATATGAAGAAACTGGAGAGTCGTCCGATTCCCGGCAAGCCTTGGGAATATTCCTTCGTCGTCGAGTCCGAGATTCCTGGCACCGAGGCTTTCCTTCAGGCGCAGGGAGAGCTGAAGGATGTCTGCGGGAACCTGCGGTTCCATGGAACCTTCTTCGCGGAGTGAGCGATGGGCGCGATTCATACCTATACTCCTGTCAGGCTGGTCATGGGGGTGCTCACCACCCACGGCGAGCTGCATGACCAGGTGGTGAAGGTCTTGTGTGAAAGCTATGGCCCGGTCCTGACGGAGAGCACCCATACCCCGTTTTCCTTCACAGACTATTATGATGAGGAGATGGGAGGGAAACCTGAACGATATTTCCTCGTTTTCCGGGACTTGATCGATCCTTCGCGGCTTTCGGATGTCAAGATCCACACCAACCAGGTGGAGGAGAACTTCGCCACCGAACGGGGGCGGGTCGTCAATCTCGATCCTGGCCTCCTTTCAGCCGGTTCGCTGATTCTGGCGACGACGAAGAACCGCTCCCATCGTATTCCCTTGGAGAAGGGGATTTACGCCGAGACGACCCTGATCTATTACAACCACCAGTTCAACGCTTTGCCTTGGACCTACGCCGACTACGGCAGCGCTCCCTTCCGGGAGTTGTTCAAGATGTACCGGACCATGTACATGCGTCAGCTCGCAGAGGAACAGAAAACCTGAAGAAGCTGGTTCTTTAGGGTATGTGGCTTTTGTATTTGTGTTGCGTCCTGCTTGTCTCTTCCTGTTCCCTTTCGCTCCGTCCCGAACGGAGCGTGGAGGTTTCTCTTCCCTCTTCCCACCCTTGGGAGGATGCCGCCCATTATCCCATGCCCTATCGGGTGGTCACTTCACGCGGAGAAGTGATTAGGCTTGAGCGCGGGCAACGCTCGACCGCGGTGATGGCTCCCCGGGGCGAAACGGTCTTGGTTGCCGCCTACCCCTTGGATGGGCAGTATCCTTTCACCGGGGTGATTGATGGTCAAAGCGCCCATGTGGAGCTGACCCAGGGGCAAAGCCGGCTGATCATGGGATTGCTTTCTGTTTGGGACGAGCATGGCGCTTCCCTGCGGTTTCTCTCCTGGCCGGTGGTGGAGGCGCTGGTGGGACCTTGCGCCGACACGCTTGACGTGGCGGGGACAATTGCCGCCCTCCTCAACGGAAACCTACGGGAAGGCTCTGTGCCTCAGAGCGGTCTGACGACCTATCAGATTACCGCGTTGCCACAGGGAAGGTGGTATTCGGAGCGGCAAGGCGGGAGGTCTTTCTGGCACGACGGGACGGGGAGCGTGGTCGTCAACCTGACCGAAGGGCTGACCTGCTACTACTGCGTCGAGCGTGGCGTGGTGCTCCGGCTGTTCGTCCAGGAGGGCCGGGTGGTACAGACCCTCCAAGCGCTTCCTGTATGGTTCTAGTTTTTTTCCAAAGAAGGGAGTACCATCGGTGGCTATGGAATCCTTGCGTGAATTGTACCGTATTGGACATGGTCCCTCCAGCAGCCATACGATGGGTCCCCGCGCCGCCGCCACCCATTTCCTGAAGATGCATCCTGATGCCGCAGCATATCAAGCCGATTTGTTCGGCTCGCTCGCCGCGACAGGAAAGGGGCACCTGACCGACGCGGCAATCCGCGAAGTGCTTTCGGGACGGAAGGTCGAGATTTCCTGGTTCCCCGACGTGTTCAAGCCCTTCCATCCAAACGCGTTGACCATGCGCGCGCTTGACGCCGGCGGAAAGGAAATCGCCAGCCAGACCTACTACAGCATCGGTGGCGGCAAGATCGTCATCGAGGGTCAAGAGCAGGCAAAGGAGGATGACGTCTATCCTCTCGAGGTTTCCCACATGAAGCAGGTCCTGTCTCTCTGCGAGTCCGAGGGAATCCAAATCTGGGAATTCGCCCTGCGCTATGAGCCTCCGGAAATCATGGCCTACATGGCCCAGGTGTGGGACGTGATGAAAGCGGCGATCCACCGCGGGCTGGAAGCCGAGGGTGTCCTTCCCGGTGGCCTGAAGCTGGCAAGAAAGGCCATGCAGTACCATGAGAAGGCCAACGAGCATAAGGGCGCGATTGGCTCGACGGCGGAGATTTTCAGCTACGCCCTTGCTGTCAGCGAGGAGAATGCCGCCGGTGGCGAGATTGTCACCGCTCCGACCTGTGGCTCCTGCGGAGTGCTTCCTGCCGTGCTGTTCTACCTGCAACAGCAGAACCATCTGCCTGACCTGCGTATGCATCGGGCCCTGTTGACCGCCGGGGTGCTGGGCGATATCGTCAAGACCAATGGCTCGATCAGTGGCGCCGAGGTGGGCTGTCAGGGCGAGGTCGGTGTGGCCTGTTCCATGGCGGCCGCCGCTGCGACCTATTTGCTGGGTGGCACCATCTACCAGATCGAGTATGCCGCGGAGATGAGCCTTGAGCACCATCTCGGGCTGACCTGCGACCCGATGATGGGGTTGGTGCAGATTCCCTGCATCGAGCGCAACGCCATGGCCAGCGTGCGGGCGGTGGACAACAGCGTCTACGCCCTGCTCTCCGATGGCAGGCACCGGGTCTCCTTCGACAACATCATCGACGTGATGATGGAGACCGGACAGGCGCTTCCCTCCCTGTACCGCGAGACCAGCAGGGGAGGGCTTGCCAAAGTGCTGCCCACCATCAACCCCTGATCAGCGTTTCAGGATAATTCCAAGAAGCAGGGACAGGTCGATGGCATTGTCCACCGACACCAGCGCGCCACGTAATTCCCGGAAATCGGCGCTTGCCGAAATACCGTGAAGCATGTTGGTGGAAAGATCCATGCCAGCCAGCATGGTTTTCTTCACCGACGACTCGATCCGCAAGGTGCCCGGCTTCATCTCTTCCAAGATGCTTTCCCTGAGGTCGGAGCGGGTGATTTCGCATCCTTTTTGCCATACCGACTGGGCAAGGCAGGCATAGGCAAGCACGCATCGCCTGATGCGGCTTTCTTTCCATCTGCTCTGGGAAAGATCGGATCCCTGCAGTTTGAAGTCGAGGATTTCCGTTTTCAGCCAGCGGGTCGATGCAAGATGCGCGCCACTCAGGTCACAACCGGTGAACACGCAGCGGTCGAAGACGGAACCGGAAAGGTCGGCGTCTCGGGCGGCGCAGTCGATGAAGCGGACAGAGAAAAAGCGGCTTCCCGAAAGGGATAGGCCATACAGGTCCATCCCATGGAAAACCGCTTCTTCATAGAGCTTCTCTCCGTTGACGGGAAAGGGGCTCATTTGACGACGATGTTGACCAGCTTGCCGGGAACGACAATTTCCTTGACGATCGTCTTGCCCGCGATCCAGCCTTTGATCTTCTCGTCGTTTCTCGCCAAGGCGAGCAGGTCGTCCTTGCTGATGGAGGGGTCTGCCTCCGCCTTGCTCCTGACCTTTCCGTTGACTTGGAAGATGAACTCCTTGACCGCTTTCCGTGTCTTGGCCTCGTCGTAGGTCGGCCACTGCTGGGTGGTGACACTCGGTTCGTGGCCCGCCAAAGCCCACAGCTCTTCGGCCAGGTGGGGAACGTAGGGGGAGAGCAGCAGAATCAGGGTCTCGTAGACGCCGCGGGGCATCGTTTCTCTTTTGTACAGCTCGTTGACCAGCACCATCATCTGGCTGATGGCGGTGTTGAAGTTCAGCGTCGAGGTGTCCTCGGTCACCTTCTTGACCGTCTGGTTCAAAAGAATTTCCAAGTCGGCGTCCACCGGTCCGTCGACGATCTTCTTCTCCTCATGCAGACGCCAGACGCGGTCCAGGAAGCGGGTGATGCCAATCAACCCCTCGGTAGACCAAGGTTTGGAGACTTCAAGAGGTCCCATGAACATCTCGTACATGCGCATCGAGTCGGCGCCGTAGGTATTGACGATCTCGTCCGGGTTGATGACATTCTTCAGGCTCTTCGACATTTTCGCCGTCACCTGCTGCAGTACCTCGCCGGTCTCCTTGTCGACGTAGGTGCCGTCGGCTTTCTTTTCGACTTTGTCGACCGCCACCAAGGCCTTGTCCTTGCGCTGGTAGGCGAAGCTGGTGATCATGCCCTGGTTGACCAGTCTTTGGAACGGCTCCCTAGTGGAAACCAGTCCGAGGTCAAAGAGCACCTCGTGCCAGAAGCGGGAGTACAGCAGGTGGAGCACGGCATGCTCGGCGCCGCCCACGTAGAGGCTGACAGGCATCCAGTACTTTTCCTTCTCGACGTCGACAAAGCGCTTGTCGTTATGCGGGTCGATATAGCGCAGGCAGTACCAGCAGGAGCCCGCCCACTGGGGCATGGTGTTGGTCTCGCGCTTGGCGGGTCCGCCACAGACCGGGCAGGTGGTGTTCACCCAGCTGTCAATCTTGGCGAGCGGACTCTCGCCCGTTCCGCTCGGCTCATAGGACTTCACCTCGGGCAACAAGACGGGAAGCTGGTCTTCGGGAACGGGAACCACGCCGCACTTCGGGCAGTGGACGAGGGGGATCGGCTCGCCCCAGTACCTCTGGCGGCTGAAAATCCAGTCGCGGAGCTTGAAGTTGACCGTACGGTGTCCGATATGGTGCTCCTCGAGATAGGCAAGCACCTTCTCAATCGCGTCATGCTTGTTCAATCCGTCCAGCCAGTCGCTGTTGACATGGATGCCGTCTTGAGTCCAAGGCTGCTTTTGCACGTCGACTTCGCTTTTCAGCACCTCGATGATCGGCAAATGGTACTTCTTGGCGAACTCCCAGTCTCTCTCGTCATGTGCGGGCACGGCCATGATGGCTCCGGTCCCGTAGCTGATCAGGACGTAGTCTCCAACCCAGATCGGCACCTTCTTGCCATTGAGCGGGTTGATGGCGTAGCTGCCGGTGAAGACACCGGTCTTGACCTTGGCGAGGTCGGTCCTTTCCAAGTCGCTCTTGTGGGCCGCCTGGTCGACATACGCCTCGACCATTGCCCTCTGGCCATCGGTGGTCAGCTCCTTCAAGAGCGGGTGTTCCGGGCTGACGACCATATAGGTGACCCCGAAAAGGGTGTCGCAGCGGGTCGTGTAGACCTCGAGCTTCTTGTCGCTGCCGTCGATCTGGAACTGGACGCTGGCTCCGGTGGAACGACCAATCCAGTTGCGCTGCATCAGCTTGACCGACTCCGGCCAGTCCAGGCTGTCCAGACCCTTGAGCAACTCGTCGGCGTAGGCGGTGATCTTCAGTACCCATTGGCGGATGTTCTTGCGCACCACTTCGGTGCCGCAACGCTCGCACTTGCCCTCTTTGACCTCCTCGTTTGCCAGCCCGGTCTTGCAGCTGGGGCACCAGTTGATCGGGCTCTGGGTCTCATAGGCGAGACCTTTTTTGTACAGCTGCAGGAAAATCCACTGGGTCCACTTGTAATACTCGGGCTCGCAGGTGGAGATTTCCCTGGACCAGTCATAGGAGAAGCCGAGGCTCTTGATCTGGCGGGTAAAGGTGGCGATATTCTTCAGCGTTGTGGCTTTCGGATGGGTGCCGGTCTTGATCGCGTAGTTCTCGGCGGGAAGGCCGAAGGAATCAAAGCCCATCGGGTGCAACACGTTGTAACCGTTCATACGCAGGTAGCGGCTGTAGATGTCGGTCGCCGTATACCCCTCGGGATGGCCTACATGCAGTCCCGCGCCGCTTGGATAGGGGAACATGTCCAGCACGTAGGCGCGCTTCTCTTTCGGATACGAAGGATCTTCGGTGACCTTGTAGGTCTGGTGGTCCTCCCAGTACTTCTGCCATTTTGTCTCGATTTCATGGAATGGATAGCTCATGTGGTAACGTCTTACCTCTTCTATGATAGTAAATTGTGCACAAACGAAGCCGGTTTGATTTCTTCAAATCATACACAAAACGGGGACACCTGTATAGAACTGTCAGTCCTCGCTTTCCTCTTCATCCCCCTCTTCCTTTTTCGGGGTGAAGAGGACGGTGTCCATACGGTTGCGGGTCATGGTCAGTACCCGGAAGGTGCCATAGCGGGTCTCGGTGACCTGCCCTACCTTGGGGATGTCGCCGATGATGTCGAGCAAGTACCCGGCCACGGTGCCGTCGGTATCCTCGTCCTTGGAAGGGTGCAGGTCGAAGCTGTCGGCCAACGACATGAACGGCATTTCCGCCTGGACCACATAGGAACCGGGATAGGAGCTTGACTTGACCAGCAGCTCTCCCTGATAGGACTCCTGCTCGTCGTACAGCTCGCCGAACATCTGCTCGACGATGTCCTCCATGGTCACCACTCCGCTGAACCCTCCATACTCGTCTAGGGCGATGGCGATTTTCTGCTTCTGGTGCTTGAACTGGAAGAACAGGTCATCCATATGCATCGACTCGGGCACGAAATGTGGTTTTTGGGCCAAGGAGGAAAGCGGCTGGTCGAGATGGCCTTTCGCGTTGACGTCTTTCCGGAGCAGTTCCTTCAGCAACAGGACTCCGGTAATGTTCTCCCGGCTGCCATGGTAGATCGGGATACGGGAAAAACCGCTTTGGACGATGCGGGTATAGGCTTCGCGGTAGGTCATGGAGTCGGGAAGGGAGAAGACTTCGGTGCGGTGGGTCATGATTGCCTTGACCTGGGTCTCGGAGAAGTGGATCGCCCTCTGCATCAGGTCGTTCTCATACTCGTCAACGACCCCGGCGTCCTCAGCCGCGTCGGTCACATGCCTGAGCCCGTCCTCGGTCAGCTTGCCTCGTCCGGAGGGGCCGAAGACAAGATGGATCAGCAAGGTCAGGCGGGAGAAAAGCCAGATGACGGGAAAGAGCAGGATGCTGAGCGCGCGGAGCGGAATGGCGAGCGCGAGCGCGATTGGTAGGTTGCGGTACATGGCGATCTGCTTTGGCGATACCTCTCCAAAGACAAGAAGGACCAATGTCAGGATGCCGGTCGCGGCCCCAACATAGGGATTCCCGAATTTTTCAATCGTCATTTTTGTGACCAACGCGGAAAGCGCGACGTTGACCAAGTCGTTGCCAATCAGGACGGTGGTGATCAACAGGTCGGGGTGCTTGCAGAAATACAGCGCGGTCTTGGCGCGGGCGCCTTTCTTGTTCTCCAGCACTTTCTGGTCAATCAACGTCAGGGAAGTAAATGCGGTTTCCGATCCGGAAAAAAAGGCGGAAAGGGCCAATAGAAGGATTGCGAGCGCTAGTTCCATAGCACCCACCTTATACGAGGCAGAGGGACAGATGCATCATCCATATCCCATATCGTAGCAAGAATCCAAGGTGGCGTACAAGGTGGTATGTTGCGGAACCTCATGATGCTTTATACAATGGAGACAATGAGATACTTGGCTTTTCTGCTTGCCGTGTGTGCGGTTTTTTCTCCTTCCATGCGAGCGTCGAACATGGAAGGAAAGGTCGAGTGCGGCCTTTCCTTGGAGCCTGTCCGGGAGAACGCGCCAAGTCTTCCCCCGCGGATCACCGGTCTTCCTGTTCCTGCCCCGGGGCAGGAACAGAACTTCTTGGTCAACCTGCTTTGCAATACTCCGGCCCCGTTCCGGTTGGACATGGAGGCCCGGAGGGTCGCGGGGATTCCCCGCTTCGTCTATCAGGTAGAAGTGACCGGGCAGCGGTTTCTCATCTCCCCGGTTCAGGACCTTCCGCCACGGCGCCTCTGGTCCCAGGCTTGGAACCGGAACACCAGTCTTCTCTTGCGATTGAGAAGGTTGCCTGGTCCGAGCGAGACGGGGTATTGGGAATATCCTTTGGTTTTCTCGGTCTGGATGGAATAAGATGCAACCCTATAGCGAGCCTCTGATCACCTATCTTGTCAACGCGTATACCCAAGGCACTGGCTGGCGGTCCATCGCCCGGGCGATACGGCCGTTTGTGGGCGACCATGTCACCGACATCGGTGGAGGTCTCGGGTTCCTGGCCAATGAGCTGAGGGGAATCGATGTGACCGTCGTCGAGCGTGACGAGTTGGCCTGTGGCTATCTGAAAGCTCACCACGAGCCCCACGTGCGTCTGTCGCAGGGTGATGCCCACCAGCTACGACCGGAACGGAAGAAGGGAGATGTCATCTGTTGCAATTACGGCTCCTTGCTGGAGAACCTGGTTCTCGCCAAGAAATGGGGGGACCGGAACCTGCTTGTCATCGCCCGGGATGCCGGGGAGCATCGTTTCCGTGGGGGAACGCGACCCAACCCCGCGTGTCGCGCGCGCCTGTTGCTCCAATCCCTTTCCATCCCCTGTCAGGAACAAAGGATTGTGGTCGATATGGGACAGCCCTTCCGAAACCAGGAGGAGGCGCGGGCTTTCTCCCGCCTGTATGGACACACGGGGGAGTATCCTCTCCAGCGAAGAGAAGGAGCGTTTCCTCTCTGGCTTCCTATGGAGCGTCCTGTTTCCATTTTTGTGGTTTCCATCGCCGATATCCCGGACTTGGTGGCGAAAAGCACCTTGCTGGTCGAGGGGGAGCAAGGTGTCGGCAAGAGCACGTTCGTCGGCAGGATCGCCGCTTCGGCCGATGGAGGGTTTCTCACCAAGCGGGTGGACGGCAAGGTCTATCTCAATCCGATAGGAGGAGCAGCCTACGACGAGGCCCATCTGGTGGGCATCTGCGGGAAGGGTGGCATGCCCCAGCGGTTTGACCATCTTGGGGCGCGGTTCCTCAAAAGGCCCTGTACCCTCAGGGTGATGGACGAACTGGGTTTCATGGAGAGCGAGGCGCGCGAGTTCCAGAAGTGCGTGCTTCAGGCAGCGGAGGACCCTGTCCCCTCTATCGCCGTCATCAAGCCCCGCCACGCGCCCCTGTTGGACGCGATTCGTTCCTGTCCTTCGGCGTTCACCATCCATTTCTCGGTGGAGAACCGGGACGCCTGGACACAGGAAATGGAACGGGCCACCCGGAATATTCCCGAGTGGCCCCTGTGCGAGAGGCTCAGAACCCCATCAGGGCGGTGAGCGTCTCGTCGCTCATCTCTTTGTTGAAGAAGAGCCTGAAATACTCCTTGAGCTCCTGATGAAGGTCGAAGTCTCCGCCATAGAGCACCTTGTCCGCCCAGATGATGCCGGCGATGCGGTTGATGGAGGGGGGGGCTGCCAGCCAGTTCATCGGCAGGTTCGGCACCAGGTAGACGGATTGGTTCCTCACCGCGTCGATCTGGCTCCAGAGCGGATCGGTGGTGACGCTGTCATAGATAGCCTTCGCGTCCCCGGCGAACAGCAGGGTCGGCGGGTTCCATTTCATGATCTGTTCCATGTCGACCTCGTTGCCGGTGCCCTTGGATGTGGGGTTCTCGACGACCGCCAGGTTGTCGATTACCTGGTCCAGCACGTCAGCCTGGTAGCTGCCCTTGGCGATCACGTTGACCCCCTTGGCCCCCAGTACGTACAGCGCCTGCCTCTTGTCGCCAGCGGTCAGCTGGGCGTTGCGCTCAGTGATGCGTGTGATGAAGGCGGAGATTTCGGCCGCCTTCTCCTCCTGCCCGAGCAGCTTGCCAAGCTTGGCGTAGGTTTCCGGCATGGTCAGGAAGGTGGAGTCGATATGGATGAAGGGAATTCCCAGCTGGTTCTGCAGGTTGTCCAGGTCGGCCTGCATGTTCTTCTTCTGTTCGCCGACATCGATGACCAACTGGGCGTTCAGGCCAAGGATGGTCTCGGGGTTCAATGTTCCCTTGCCC
Organism: uncultured bacterium; assembly: GCA_905215015.1. Lineage (GTDB taxonomy): Bacteria > Spirochaetota > Spirochaetia > Sphaerochaetales > Sphaerochaetaceae > RUG023. The sequence goes on from CAJMOS010000047.1 coordinate 21,831, forward strand.
CCGTACAGCTGTCCGGTAACCGGCTTCTGGAGATAGTCGGGAGAAAGGAACGGAGTGGCGTCCTCTCCCCAAGTGATTGCGCGTCCGACCATCTGGTCCATGGCGATAGGTGTCAGCATGTACTCGGTCAGCGGGCCGGAAGAGACCACGCGTTCCAGCTTGGCGGGAAGGGTGACGGTGCGTCCCAGGTCATCGGTGAAGTCGACAGTCGTCTGCGCGGGGGTTTCCCGTGTCGGCTGGGCGGCGAGCATGCCCATGGCGAGCAGGACTGCCATGCACATCATGGAAAAACGTTTCATTGGA
>CAJMOS010000048.1 GCA_905215015.1 uncultured bacterium
CGGAGGATGACGACAATCCGCCGACCCTGCTGCGCTATCCCAAGGGCTTCAGCCTGATGCAGCCGATCTACAACATCCTCGGTACCTATCCTGGCTACCGTGAGCGGGATATTTCCGTTCCGTTCCTGCTGTTCTTCATGGTCTTCTTCGCGATGATCATTGGCGATGGCGGATATGGACTGATCTTCCTGCTGGCCGGGCTGGGACTGCGCAAGGCCCAGAAGAAGTGGACCGACACCAACCTGCTGGTCGTTGTCCTGGCGATCGCGACGATCGTCTGGGGCGCGGTGACCGGCACCTGGTTCGGGTCGACCTGGATCCTGGAGCACGTGCCCTTCCTGCGCATGCTGGTCATTCCGTCATTGGCGAACATCCCGCAACTGTTCCAGAATGCGAGCGGCGAGGTGATGGACGCCAAGACGGTGCAGGACCACGTGATGAACTTCTGCTTCATCCTCGGTACCGTCCAGCTGGCGCTGGCCTGCGTGATGAACATCCTGTACAAGCTGCCCCGCAAGAACCTGAGCTGGGTGAGCGATGTGGCCTGGTTTATTGATCTGGTGGTGCTCTACCAGCTGATCCTGACCATGCTGCTTCCCTCGATCAAGCTCCCGCTCATGCTGGACACGATGACAATCCTGAAGATTGTCGCCGTCGGCTACGTGGTGGTCATCCTTTTCAGGAACCAGGGCGCTGGCAAGAAGTTCTCCGATGGTGTCAAAGAGGGGCTGATGGGCTTTCTTCCCACCTTCCTCGATACCATCAGTTGCTTCAGCAACATCATGAGCTACATCCGTTTGTTCGCGGTCGGTATGGCGGGTTTCGCCATTAGCCAGTCGTTCAACTCGATGGCTCTCGGGGTTGCCGGGGCAGGGAGGTTGGTCGGTGTCATCGGCTTCATGCTGATCGTGCTGCTCGGACACACGCTGAATATCGTCATGTGCCTGCTCAGCGTGATCGTGCATGGTGTGCGTCTCAACATCCTGGAGTTCTCCAACCAGCTTGGCATGGAGTGGTCCGGGTACAAATATGATCCGTTCAGGGAAACGGTGAAAAGCGAAAACTAACATCGTTGTTTGGCAACAACAAGGAGTAAACTATGAACGTTGCATTTATCGGTATGGCGTGTGCCCTCGGCCTTTCTGCCCTCGGCTCTGGTCTCGGCGCGGGAGCTGCGTGCTCCGCGGCTGTCGGTGGATGGAAAAAGTGCTATGCGAACGGCAAGCCCGCACCCTTCATCCTCGTCGCTTTCGGCGGTGTTCCTCTCACCCAGACCATTTACGGGTTCCTGCTGATGACCTTCATCAAGAACGCGGTCGCCACCATTGACCCGTTGCTTGGTCTTGGCGTCGGCCTGTTCGGCGGCCTCGCCATCGGCCTGTCCGCCTTCATGCAGGGGCGCTGCGCTGCCTGCGCCTGCGATGCTTTCGCAGAGACAGGAAAGGGTACCGCGAACTACTTCATGGTCATCGGTATTGTCGAGACCGTCGCACTGTTCACCCTTGTGTTCGGTATGTTGATGCTTGGCTGAAGCCGACACACCAGACAACGGTGGATTGATGGCCGGTGCCCCGGTTCGGGGTGCCGGCCATTTTTTCCTTTTGGTGGAAGTCAGGAAATACTGGTATACTGGAAATGGGGGCAGAGCATGTTCAACAATCGAAAACAATCCTACCAGACGACCAGTGCGGATGAGGTGACCCTGCAACAGGGACTTACAGCGCCGAGTCTCTACGTGGATGGAGATTACCGGAAGATCGAGCAGTTCCTCCTCTCCGGTGCCTATGTGAATACCCGTAGCGGCAGTGGAAAGACGCCGCTGATGGTGGCGGTGAGAAACAACTGCGACCCGGAAATCGTCAAGCTCCTGCTCAAGAGCGGAGCTGACCCGAACCTCCGCGACAGCAAGGGCAGGACCGCGCTGATGTACGCGGCAGGACACTCCTACATGACCACCATCAACCTGTTGCTGCAGGCCGGCAGCAAGATCGACGAGGAAGAGGAGCATACCGGACTGACCAGCCTGATGTTCTCCCTGATCAAGCAAAGGGAGATCCAGGTGGTGACCGGGCTGATCGACGCGGGAGCTGACGTCAACCATCGGGACATCATCGGCGAGACGCCGCTGATGATGGCGGCACGGTATGCGACCGGAAGCCTGGTGGTGGAGATGCTGGTCAAGAGCGGGGCGGACCCGACCGCGGTCAACAACGCCGGTTCCAGCGTCCTGTCCTATGCCTGGGAGAATACCGCCCATCCCGAGGTTGCCTCATTCTTGGTACGGCTGAGCAAGTAATCTTGCACAAAGCGCGTTTTCTTGCCAACATGGTGCCCGAGAGGCAGAGCGATGCGATTGGTCCATGTTGGCAATGTGCTCATCGGTGGGGGGAATCCCGTATCCGTACAGACGATGTACGATTGTCCGATTCCCCATGCAAGCGGGGAAATTGACGCGTTGATGCGTCGGATGGGAACCCTGCACACGATGGGGTGCGACATCATCCGCTACTCCTATCCCCACCTCGAGGACCATGAGCCCTTCACGGAAATCTGCAGGCGCAGCCCGATGCCGGTTGTCGCCGATATCCATTTTGACTGGAAATGCGCTTTGGACGCGATCGCGTGCGGAGCCCACGCCATCCGGATCAACCCGGGGAACATCGGTGCCCGCTGGAAGGTCGACGAGGTGTTCAAGGCGGCCAAGGACCATGATATCGCCATCCGCATCGGCTTGAACAAGGGTTCGTTGCCCCGGACGGGCGATCCCGATCCGGCCCGAAGGATGGTCGACTACGCTCTGGAATACCTGGATTGGGCCGAGCAGGCCGGTTTCACCAACTGCGTCGTCTCCCTGAAATCCTCAGACCCGGAAGAGGATTTTCGGGCGGCGAGACTGTTCGCGGCACAGAGCGATTATCCCCTGCACCTTGGCGTGACCGAGGCGGGCAGCGTGGTCAGCTCGGTGACCCGTTCCACCTGGGTCCTGGGAAGGCTCCTCTCCGAGGGAATCGGGGGGACGCTGCGCATCTCCATCACGGGACCGATCGAGACCGAGGTCCAGGCAGGCGTGGAACTGCTGCGGACCCTTGGCCTGCGCAGGCAGGGAATCCGCGTGGTCAGTTGCCCGCGCTGCGGCCGTTGCTCCTTCGACTCCCAAGGCTTTCTCGCCTCGGTGGAGCAGGACCTGCTTGCCATTCCCAAGACCATGACCGTCGCCATCATGGGCTGCCAGGTCAACGGCCCTGGCGAGGCAAAGAACGCCGACCTTGCGATCACCGGCATTGGGAACTCGGTATTCCTCTATGAGAAGGGGGTCCTGAGCCGGAAGGTTGACGTGAAGGATGCCAAGCGGGTACTGCTGGAGGCGGTCAGGGCCTTTCGTTGACATGCCTTACCTCTCTCGTTATATTCACAAATGTTACCTATGCAAAATCAGCTGATCATCAAGGGTGCCCGTGAGCACAATCTGAAGAATATCGACCTGACGCTGGAGAAAAACAAGCTGATCGTCATCAGCGGCCTCTCCGGCTCGGGAAAGAGCAGTCTTGCCTTCGACACCATCTTCGCCGAAGGCCAGAGACGGTATGTGGAAAGCCTTTCCGCCTATGCCCGCATGTTCCTGGGACGGATGGAAAAGCCTGATGTCGACTACATGGAAGGGCTGCAGCCCGCCATCGCCATCGAGCAGAAATCGACCCACAAGAACCCGCGTTCCACGGTGGGCACCATCACCGAGATCTACGACTACTATCGCCTGCTCTGGGCGCGCTGCGGCGTTCCCCACTGCCCGAACTGCGGAAGGGAGATCAGCGAGATGTCGGTGGACCAGATCATCGACGTCGTATGCTCCCACGGGGAGGGAACCCGCATCATGGTCAGCGCCCCCATCGCCATCAGACGCAAGGGAGAGTTCAAGAAGACGTTTGAGGACGCGAAGAAGGCGGGATATCAACGGGTCAAGGTCGATGGGACGATGTACCTGCTTGACGACGTTCCCAAGCTGGAGAAGCAGGTCAAGCACACCATCGACGTGGTGGTGGACCGCATGGTCATCCGCAAGGAGGACAGGCAACGGCTTGCCGACTCGATCGAGACCTGCGACGAGATGACGGGCGGCCTGGTGAAGGTCACCTTCATCGACGCCGACAGGAATGAGACCGAGCAGGTCTTCAGCGAGAAGAACAGCTGTCCCTTTTGCGGCATCACCCTTCCCGAAATCGAACCGAGGCTCTTCTCCTTCAACAACCCCTACGGCGCCTGCCCTGAGTGCAACGGCCTGGGGTTCAAGACGGAGTTCGACCCGGACCTGCTGATTCCCGATTACAGCCTGTCCTTCAACCAAGGGGCTGTGGTGACCAACAATCCGGAGGCCACCTGGTCACGGGTCCCCTTCGAGGCCTTGGCCAAGGCCTACCATTTCTCGCTGGACACGCCCTTCGACAAACTGCCGAAGGATATCATCCAGAAGATCCTCTACGGCACCGAGGAGCCGATCTCGATGCACTACGTCTACAAAAACGGCGAGGAGACGGTCAACAAGCCCTATCCCGGCCTGATCAAAGACATGTGGAGACGCTACCGCGAGACGCAGAGCATGCAGATCAAGGTCTGGATGGGACAGTTCATGAAGGAATCGGTCTGTCCTGTCTGCCATGGCAACCGTCTCAGGCCCGAGGCGCTTGCGGTCACCCTGAACGGCAAGAACATCATCGAGGCGACCCACCTTTCCGTCCGGGATTCCCTGAAATTCTTCAACGAGCTTGTCTTGACCGAGAACCAGCAGAAGATTGCGGGACAGGTCCTGAAGGAAATCCGTGCCCGTCTGACCTTCCTGAACAACGTCGGCCTGCAGTACCTGACCATCGACCGCGCCAGCGCCACATTGAGTGGAGGCGAAGCCCAGCGCATCAGGCTTGCCACCCAGATCGGCAGCGCTTTGAGCGGGGTGCTGTATGTCCTGGACGAGCCGTCGATCGGACTCCATCAGCGGGACAACCAGCAACTGATCGACACGTTGAAGAACCTGCGGGATCTGGGCAACACCGTCCTGGTGGTCGAGCATGACGAGGACACGATCCGCCAGGCCGACTACGTGGTCGACCTGGGACCGGGAGCGGGCGTCGAGGGCGGCTACATCACCGCCCAGGGCACCCCTACGGAGATCGAGAAGAACCCCAAGTCAATCACCGGCCAGTTCCTCGCCCATACCTTGACCATCGATGTCCCCAAGGAGCGGAGGAAGGGAAACGGCCACCACCTGAAGCTCGAAGGGGCGAGGATGCACAACCTGAAAGGGGTCGACGTCGACATCCCCCTTGGCAAGCTGGTGGTCTTCACCGGAGTCTCCGGCAGCGGCAAAAGCACGTTGCTCAACGAAGTGCTGCTTCCCGCGGTCAAACGCAGGCTTGCCAAGAAGCCCGATACTTTCGAGGGATACACCAAGCTGACCGGTACCGGCTTCATCGACAAGGTGATCAATATCGACCAGACGCCCATCGGGCGCACTCCGCGCTCCAACCCTGCGACCTATGTCGGAGTCTTCGACCCGATCCGCAACCTGTTCGCGGAGCTTCCCGAGAGCAAGGCGCGTGGCTACAAGAGCGGACGCTTCAGCTTCAATGTCCCGGGTGGCCGGTGCGAGAACTGCCACGGGGACGGAACCCTGAAGATCGAGATGAACTTCCTTCCCGACGTGTTTGTCACCTGCGACGTCTGCCATGGCAAGCGCTTCAACAAGGAAACCCTTGCGGTCACCTTCAAGGGAAAGAATATCGCGGATGTCCTGGACATGACCATGGCCGAGGCCAGCCAGTTCTTCAGCGCGTTCCCTGCCATCAAGCGGAAGATCGATACCCTTTGCAGTGTTGGCCTCGATTACATCAAGCTGGGGCAGAGCGCGCTGACCCTCAGCGGAGGCGAAGCCCAGCGGGTCAAGCTGAGCAACGAGCTTTCCAAGATCGGTACCGGCAGGACCTTGTACGTGCTGGACGAGCCGACCACCGGCCTGCATTTCGCCGATGTGAAGAAGCTGATGGAGGTGCTCAACCGGCTGGTGGACAAGGGAAACACCGTGGTGCTGATCGAGCATAACCTGGACGTGATCAAGCAGGCCGACTGGCTGATCGACCTCGGGCCGGAAGGAGGAGACGAGGGTGGGACGATCGTCACCCAGGGGACCCCGGAGGATGTTTCTCTTTGCAAGCAATCTTATACAGGCTATTATCTGAATAAGATTCTGCATGGCAACGCATAGACGACACTATTTTGCTATCTTGTGCGCTCTGGCACTCCAGCTGGAGTGCTTTCCTCTTCATGCGGACGCCCTGCAGAGAAGCCTGGTCTCCACAGCCAACCGGTATGAGCTGGAGCAAATGGCAAGCCAGCGTGGCATGGCTGTCATCGGCTTGTCGGACGACGAGCTCAGAGCCCGCCTTTTGGCGTTGGCCGGGGAGGCGGAAGAAGAGGAACCTCGGGAGGCAGGGGACGAGCACAGTTACCAGATGCGGATCGAGAACGCCGATCGGATGTGGAAGGTGGGCGACGGCTCCCTGGTGACGCTTGCAGGCGACGTGCGGGCGATGATCCGCATCAATCAGGACTCCAGCGGGAAAGAGAAGGAGCTGGATGCCGACAAGGTGATTGTCGATGCCGACCACAGGCTGTTCTCCGCCATGGGCGGGGTCGTCTACACCGACTTGGACCCTGACGCGGCGGTGCAGGGCATGCAGGGCGACATCATCACCTTCGACTGGCAAGACTCCTTGCTGAAGATCACCGGCGGAATGACCGAAACCGAGCGGACCAACAGCAAGGACGAGAAAGTGGAGTTCTATACCACTGGCGACGAAATCACCTATGACACCAACCAAGGGCTGATCTTGTTCCGCCACGGCTCGATTACCAACAATCCGGTCCACGCATACTCGTCGATTACCGCCAGCAAGCTCGCCGTCATGGACAACGGCGACATGTTCATCGAGAACGCCTACCTTTCCATCGGACGGGTCCCTGTCCTCTGGCTTCCGTTCTTCGTCTTTCCCGGCAGCCGGATGCTCGGCAACCCTGCCATCGGCATTGAGAGCGACCGGGGCTGGTTCGTCAACACCACCTTCGAGTTCTACGGTTCCTATCCTGGAGTCTCAAACGGCTCTTCCTCGAGCTTCACGCGTCTGCTGGAGACCGACGACGGGGCAGTGAAGGTGCTCGATGGCTCGGTCTACCGTCCGCTCGGGCAGGGGGAAAGCCTCAGCCGGTTCCAACAGTGGGCGAGGGACAGCGGCTCCTACATGGCCCTGATCGCCGACAGCTACCAGAACAGTGGGCTGGTAGGGGGTCTGGTGACCGAGAACAATCTCTGGGGAAAACGGCTTTCCCTGAAGTTCGACGGAAGGATCGCCACGACCACGACAGGCAAGGATACCCTTACCAGCTACAGCTCCTATCCGAAGACCCGGTACCTGGTGGAAAGCGAGGTCGCCCTGAAAACCCAGACGCTCTTCCTGACCCTCTCGATGCCGCTGTATTCCGACCCGAGGGTAAAGCGTACCTACACCAACCGTTTCACCAGCTTCTCGATGGACCACCTCTGGGGGGCCGACTGGCCGACCACCTATTCCAGCGAGGTGACGACCTATACCTGGAAGGCCAGCGGCTCCTTCAAGCTCCCGGCCTGGTGGGATAGCGATCTTCTCAAGAGCCTGACTGTCACCACGGCCGAAGCCTCGGCCACCTACAAGTGGTTGCGGGATAGCGACAGCAACACCTATAGCTACGTCCTGAACTCGGTGACGCTTCCCAGCCTCAAGGCGTCCATGAGCGGCACCATCTTCTCCTTCAGCGAGGAACGCGCGGACGTCCCGGCGGCCAAGACCCAGACAGAGCAGGAAGAAGAGGACGAGCGCGTCAGGAAGGAGAGCGAGGTTTCCGCCGACCCGTTGGTCAATGCGATGATGGAAAGCGCCTTCAAGGCGCGCACCACCGCCACTTCCGTGACAAAGAAACCCAGGTCGGTGTCGCTGACCTACTCGCTCAGCGAGAACCTGACCCAGACCGGCTCGAGCCAGAACAACACGTTCGACTGGGAGGACACCCGGTACCGGTACAACCAGACCAAGGGGTCCCTGCTCTTCGACTCGGTCGCCGACGGGAACTGGTTCACCTTCAGCGAGGAACTGAACCCCTCCTACACGAGCACCTACGACGCATCGAAAAGCACGAGGAAAACCAAGGATCTCACCCTCTCATCGACCACCAAGGGCGGCATCCCCGTCATCGGACTGTCCTACACGCTGACCCAGAAGCTTTACACCTATTCGGAGACCACCACCTACAGCAGCGCTACCGATACGGAGAGCACCACGTCGGAGACTACCAGCGGAGAGTTCAACAAAAACACGGTGACCACCCACCAGATGGCGCTCTCCAAGAGCTTCACCCTGCCCAAGGGAACCTTGACTCCGACCATGACCTGGGTCTTGCCGCCGCTTACCCAGTCGTTGACGCCGTCGGTCACCTACAAGATCGGCCCATGGACCCTTTCCGGATCCTTCAAGTTCTCAGCCCAGAAGGAGGGGGGGCCGTTGGAAAGGGATCTGGGAACGCTCTCCGTGGGGCTGGACACCCGGTTCCTTACCGCCAGCGTGAAGGGCACCTACCAGACCCAGGAGTACAAGGCGGACGAGTTCTGGTATCCCTTCGCCTCCACCGGCTCGGCGGCGTTGAAGCTTCTCGGCTGGACCTTCTCCGGCAGCTACGACTACCAGAACGACAACGACAGCTACGGGATGCACTACTTCAATTCCCTCTCTGCCGGCCTGGCCTGGGGACCGGTCAAGACGACGTGGAGCTGGAACGGGCCGCGCGATGAGCTGGAAAGATACAAATGGATCACAGTCGTGGATTTGGCCGATGGCAAGCTGGTCTGGTGGAAACGGCGTATCACCTTCTCCTGCGACCTCGACTCGACCATGACCGTCAATTACCAGGACCGGTACGCGACCAACCTTTCCTTCAAGCTCTCGCTCGGCTTTTCCATCGCCGAGTTCCTGGATGTGAAATTCTCGATGGCATCCTCCAACACCAGCTTCTTCACCTATTACGAGGACGACACCTTCCAGTGGAAAGAGATGTGGCAGGACCTTGCCCGCTCCCTTGACGTGTTCGGAAGCGGTATCCGGCAGACGAATTTCAACCTCAGTTCCCTCGGTCTGGAGATCATCCATTCCATGGACGATTGGACGCTAAATTGCAAATACACAGGAAGTGTTGTATTATCGGACAATAAATATTCTTGGGTTCCGGTCGTTTCGGTCTTCCTCCAGTGGAAGACGCTGCCGGAACTCAAGGTGGACGAGAACTGGACGCGGAAGTCAAACGATTCGGCTTGGCAGGAAACCAGCTCGGTGTATAGTGACTGAAAGGCGGTATGGAAATACAGATAACCTTCGATAGCCAGGACGTGATGCAAAAGGTCTGCGGGGCAGGGGATAGGAATCTTCCCTACCTCGAGTTGCTGACCGGAAGCGAGATTGTCGAGCGCGGCAATATCCTGACTGTCTCCGCAAGTCAGAGTGGGACGGGAGACCAGGCCCAGGCGTTGATCGAGCGCCTGAAGGTCGCGTCAAGGAACCGCGAGGCGATCACGGAAGCCGAGATTTTCATGGAATGGCAGAGCCTGAAGAATGGCGAGGCGATGCCGCTGGGATGGACGCGCCCGGAAAGCGAGAGCCCTGCCATCGCCGTGCATGGCAGGCTGGTCTATCCGAAGAGTCCAGCCCAGGAATCCTATATCCGGCTGATGGACAGCGACCAGATCGTGTTCGCCACCGGCCCTGCCGGCACGGGGAAGACCTTCCTGGCGGTGACCCATGCCCTCTCGTTGTTGCTTTCCGGCAAGCGGCGGAAACTGGTCATCACCCGACCGGTGGTGGAGGCGGGGGAGAACCTCGGGTTCCTTCCCGGCGACTTGAATCAGAAAATCAATCCCTATCTGAGGCCGCTCTACGATGCGATGGAGGCGGTGATCAGCCCGACGGCGGTGCGCAAGCTGGAGGAGAATGGATCCATCGAGGTGGCTCCATTGGCCTATATGCGTGGCCGCTCCCTGCAGAATGCCGTGGTGCTTCTCGACGAGGCGCAGAACACGACGAAAGAGCAGATGCTGATGTTTCTGACCCGAATCGGAGAAAACGCCAGCGCCGTCATCACTGGCGACGAGAGCCAGGTCGACCTGCCCCGAGGAAGGCAGAGCGGGCTTACGCACGCGCTCTCCATCCTCCGGGACATCAATGGAATCGGAATCGTCCGGTTCCATAGCAGGGACGTCGTGCGGGGGAGAATCGTGCAGAAGATAATTGACGCGTATGCCTCAGACAGCGCGTCAAGAGGAATGAATGGATGAAAAAGGCAACAAAAACCGGAACGTCCGAATATGGTATCCAGCGAATCACCCCATCGAGCTGGGTGCTGATGATTCTCGTGGCCGTCGGGGCGATGCTGGTACCGATCCTGCTTCCCTTGGACACCAGCATGGTGGCCAGATACAGTCTGAAGAAGTACCAGGTGGGCGAGCTGTGCGACGAGGACGTCTACGCTCCCGCCACCTTCGAGTTCATCGACGAGGCGAAGACCCAGGAGGCGCTGGAAGAGGCGCAACGGGCCGTTCTTCCGACATTCACCTACTCGCTGAACGAGACGCTACGGGCTACCAGCCGTATGACGCAGTTCATCGATGCCTGGCGGAACTACAGCCCCGAAGAGGCCTCGGCCAGGGTGCGGGGAATGCTGGAGAGGGAAGGGCTGACCGACACGCAGCAGATCGTCGACCGGTATGCCTCGCTTTCGACCGACGACCGCAGCCAGCTCCTGCTGGCCAGCCAGGAGACAATGCAGAACCTGCTCGACCGCGGTGTCTACTCGGAACAGGACTTCAACACGATCCGCGCCCAAGGCTACTCCACCTTCCTGTTGAAGGATATGCCCGGCAGCAACGGCAGGCAGACGGTCTCCATCGAGCAGATGGCCTCCAAGGACAACCTTGAGAAGAACATGACCAGCTGGCTGGAGGCGTATACCGTCTCGATCAAGGGCTACCAGCTTGTGCTGCTCGAGGATACGATGCAGCTGTTGATCACCGAAAACGTGCGCTACGACCGGAACCTGACATTGCTGGAGCGGGACCAGGCCAAGAGCGCCACCGCTCCGATCTACGTGACGGTCACCAAAGGTCAGAAGATCCTGGAGAAGGACAAGGTGATCACCGCCAGCCAAGTGGCGCTGCTTGAGGAGGCCGCCCACCACCGTACCGCCTACAGCATGCTGGAACTGATCGGCTGGAGTGTCTATACCGTGATGATCACCGCATGCGCGGTCGTCGTCTTTTTGATGTTCATCCCGCATTCTCCGAGAAAGTACCAGTACCTGCGCTTCGCCATGGTCGCGGTGCTGCTGAGCGAGGTGGCCGCCTATTTCATCATCCGCTACACCAAGACCCTGCCGTTTGATCTGAAGGAATCCGTCATTCCCTACATTCTGGCTCCTTTGTTCGTCAGCCAGGTGAGCGACAAGAAGCGGTATGGGGCCGTCATCGCCTTCCTGATGGCTGCGTATTCGCTGCTTCTGCCGGGCGCCACCATCATGACGTTCTTCATCTGCCTCACCAACGGAGCCATCTGCGTCTTTTTCTTCCAGCATGCCGACCGCAAGGTGGAGAACATCTACCACTGGCTGTACGCCTGTATCACCTGCATCTTTACCGAGCTGGCGCTCAGTCTGGTCGAGGATGTCTCCCTTGCGACCTTGATGCCGATCATCGGCGTCCTGACCATCAACATCACCTTGTCGGTGGCGGTCTGCAGCCTTGCCGTTTCCATCTGCGAGAGTATTTTCAACCTGCCGACCGAGAGCAGGCTCAACGAGCTTGCCTTCAGCCACAGCCCGTTGCTTGACAGGCTGGAAATGGCGGCCGTAGGAACCTACAACCACTCGCTGAATGTCTCCGAGCTGGCGTTCGAGTCCGCCAAGGCAATCGGTGCCAACGCCATGCTGGCCCGTGTCGGAGGCCTGTACCACGACATCGGAAAGATGGACTATCCCGAGTACTTCGTCGAGAACCAGGGGGACGAGAACAAGCAGAACGACCTGAAGCCGAGCCTCTCGGTCGCCATCATCAAGAGCCATGTGAAGACCGGCATCGAGAAGGGGCGTCAGGAGGGCCTTCCCGCGGAGATTCTCGACATCATCGGCGAGCACCACGGTAACGACGTCATCAGCTTCTTCTACCGCAAGGCCCAGGACCAGGCGGGCGAGGACGCCGATCTGGTGAGCAAGAACGATTACCGCTACGATGCGCCGCTTCCCGACAGCAAGGAGGCCGCTTTGGTGATGATCTGCGACTCGGTCGAGGCGGCAAGCCACACGGTCAAGAAGCCGACTCCGGGCAAGTTCGAGAAACTGGTCCACACGATCATCATGCAGAAGATCGAGCATGGCCAGCTCGGCGAGAGCCACCTCTCGCTGACCGACCTGGATGTGGTGAGCAAGACGCTGACAAAAAGCCTGATCGGCCGCAACCACCACCGCATCGAGTACCCGAAGGAAACCAATGCGGGCGGCGAGGAGATGCAAAAGCCGCCAGCCTACGGACCGGTCAACCAGGAGAACGCAAACGAAAATGAGTAAGGTTGCCCATATCATCGATATCAGCTATGAGGACACGTCCGAGGAGAAACGGATTGACGGGCGAATGGTCGAGGACCGCTTGTACCGGATTCTCGACGCGCTGGGAGTCAAAACCCCTGTGGAGTTTTCCGTCTCCTTTGTCGGCGACGACGCCATCCACCAACTGAACAAGCAGTACCGCGGCATCGACCGCCCCACCGACATCCTTACCTTTGTCCAGGAGGACGACAAAAGCTTTCCCGGCATGCCGGCCGAGGAGGCGAGGGTGCTTGGCGACATGGTCATCAGCCTCGGCTCGATGCGGTCCAATGCCGAGGCCTTCGGCGTCAGCGAGGATGAGGAACTCTACCGGCTTCTGATCCACGGGGTCCTCCACCTGCTGGGGGAGAACCATGAGACCAATGACGTGGGGAAGGAGCCGATGCTCCAGAAGCAGGAACGGCTTTTGGAGCAGCTCAGGGGGACGAGGGAATGAGCTGGTTTTTTCGCAAGAAGCCCCAGGAAACCCCGCAGGAGCAGGAAAGCCAGGCCGAGGTACAGGAACGGCAGACGATGATGGAGGGAATCAAGGAGCTTGACGTGATGAGCGTCAAGGAGGTGATGGTTCCCCGTATCGACGTGCAGTTCATGCCGGTGGACATTTCCCGCCCTGCGTGCATCCAGATGATCAAGGAGACTGGCTTCAGCCGGTACCCGGTCTACGAGAAGTCGATCGACAACATCATCGGCGTCCTGTACGCCAAGGACATCATCCGGGCCGAAGGCGATCCCTTTTCCATGCGAGGCCTGATGCGCAAGGCCTATTTCGTTCCGGAGAGCAAACGGTTGGACGACCTGCTGCATGAGTTCAAGCGGAGAAAGGTCCATATCGCCATCGCCGTCGACGAGTACGGCGGGGTGAGCGGCATCATCTGCATGGAGGACATCCTCGAGGTAATCGTCGGCGACATCCAGGACGAGTTCGACTGCGACGCCCCCGAGGAGATCCATAATCTCTCTGACGGCAGCTGGGTTGTCGACGCCCACACCTCGATTGACGAGGTCAACGATACCCTTGGCCTGGAAATCAAGGACGATGAGAACGAGTCCATCGGAGGCTACGTGTTCGAGCATTTTGGCAGGATTCCCCAGAAGGGAGAGTCGATTGCCGTGGACGGCCTTCGTTTCGAGGTGATGGGAATCGAGGGACACAAGATCCTGAGCATCCGGATCTGCAAGGAGAAATAAGAAGATTCGTTGACCGCAGGTCATCGAATTTGTATATTGTTGGATGGTTGTTTGCTACCAGTCAAATTAGGAAAGCGAGGAGCACTATGCAGCTGAATACGATTAGAGATTATGACTTTTCCGGAAAGCGCGTTGTCATTCGTGTGGATTTCAACGTTCCTTTGAAAGATGGTGTGGTCACCGATGATACCCGCATCAAGTCGGCATTGCCGACCATCAACTACCTGCTCGACCATGGCGCCAGCCTGGTCGTCCTGACCCACCTTGGAAGACCGAAAGGGAAGAAGAATCCTGAGTTCAGCCTGAAGCCGGTCGCGAAGAAATTCGCCGAGGATCTTGGCCGCGACGTGCAGCTTGCCAATGACGTGATCGGGCCCGAAGTCGAGGCCCAGGTCAAGGCCCTGAAGCCCGGCCAGGTCTTGCTGCTGGAAAATGTCCGTTTCTATGCCGAGGAAGAAGCCAACGACCCCGAGTTCGCCAAGAAGCTTGCCAGCTACGGCGACGTGTATGTCAACGATGCTTTCGGCACCGCCCACAGGGCCCACGCCTCTACGGAGGGCATCGCCCATTACCTGCCGGCCTATGCTGGCTTCCTGATTGAGAAAGAGGTCAAGTTCATGGCCCCGCTGCTCGAGAATCCTGCCCGTCCGTTCGTCGTCATCATCGGCGGAAGCAAGGTCTCCTCGAAGATTTCCGTCCTTGAGAGCATGCTGAAGACCGCCGACACCATGATTATCGGTGGCGGTATGGCTTACACCTTCAAGAAGGTGCTTGGCTTCAAGATCGGCCAGTCGATTTTTGAGCCAGACTATGTCGACGTCGCGAAAAAGTTCCTGGAAGACGCCAAGAAGAAGGGCGTGAAGGTCATTCTTCCGGTCGACAACCTCTGTGGTGACTCTTTCGACGAGCATACTCCGGTTTCCCTCTACGAGGGCGATATTCCCGATGACAAGCAGGGCATGGACATCGGTCCGAAGACAATCGAGCTGATCCGCCAGGCGCTGAAGGGAGCCAAGAGCGTCGTCTGGAACGGCCCGATGGGTGTCTTTGAGTTCGACGAGTTCGCCCATGGCACCGAAGAGGTCGCGAAGATGCTGGCCGACAGTGACGCGACCACCGTCGTCGGTGGTGGTGATTCCGTCGCAGCCGTGAACAAGTTCAACCTTGCAAGCAAGATCAGCCATGTCTCCACCGGTGGTGGCGCTTCCCTTGAGTTCCTGGAGGGCAAGGTCCTTCCCGGCATCAAGGCTTTGGAGAAAAACTGAGATGAGAAAGCCCTATATTGCCGGTAACTGGAAAATGAACCTCACCCCGACGGAGGCCGCGAAGCTGGCGTCCGAGCTTGCCGTTGCCCTGAAAGGCAGCGACCGCAAGGTCATGGTCGCCCCCTCGTTCGTTTCCATCCCCGCTGTCGTCGATGCGGTCAAGGGGAGCAACATCATCGTTGCCGCCCAGAATGTGAACGATCACAAGAGCGGCGCCTTCACTGGCGAGGTGAGCGCCAGCCAGTTGGCCGACCTCGGCGTGAAAAACGTGATTCTCGGCCACAGCGAGAGACGCCATATCTATGGCGAGAGCAACGAGCTGATCAACAGCAAGGTGCTCTTCGCCCTTGAGAACGGCTTTGACATCGTCCTGTGTGTCGGTGAGACGCTCGACGAGAGGGAAAGCGGCAATCTTGAGAAGGTTCTGGGAGACCAGGTCACCATCGGGCTGAAAGGTGTTGCCAGGGAACAGATGTCCCGCATCACCATCGCCTATGAGCCGGTCTGGGCAATCGGAACCGGAAAGACCGCGACTCCGGAAGACGCGGATTCCACCCATAAGGTAATCAGGAAGATGATTGCGGATTTGTATGACAAGTCGGTTGCAGAAGATTTGATTATACAGTATGGTGGTTCTGTTAATGCTTCCAATGTCAAGGCTTTGATGGCAAAGGAAAACATCGATGGCGCCCTGGTGGGCGGAGCATCGCTTTCCGTGGAGAAATTCCTGCCCATCGTCAACTTTGACAAATAAGGCGGAGTGAGATGGCTGTTTTGAATGTTTTCCTGTTGGTTCTGTTCGTGCTGGTCTGCCTGCTGTTGATTTTCATCGTGGCAATCCAGGATGAGAATAGTGAAGGTCTCGGCGGCATCTTCAGTGATGCGAGCAATGCCGCGTTTGGTTCCCGTATCGGTTCGGTCGTCAACCGCACGACCGCGGTCTTGGGCGCCGCGTTCATCATTCTTGCCTTGGTTGTCGCCATGCTGAACAAGTCCAGTTCCGGCGACAAGCTGCTTGAGCAAGTGGATACCAACCAGGTCCAGCAGACCACCGAATGGTGGAACGGAACTGCTTCGAATGCGGATGCTGCTGCACCTGCACCTGCAGAGACTGTTTCCCCTCAGGCGAACTGAGCGAGCGGTCCCACAAAGGTGTCCGGTACCGACCGCATGCGAGTGCGGCCGGTATTATTATTTTCAGTAAGGTGGATAGATGCGAGTTTGTGTACTCTATGCCGGCGCGGGAAGGGATTCGGGTAAGCTGAAAGCGATTGCCGAGGCCCTCGCGCGGGGAGTGGAAAGTCAGGGGAACCAGGTCGACGTGTACGACATGGCTCTGGAAAACGGGAAGAAGGTCTCCTTTTACGATTATCTGATTGTCGGGACCGAGTCGACCGCCTTTTTCGGCGGGAAGATTCCATCGACTGTCAGGGACTTCTTCAAGAACGCGGGTACGCTCAGCGGCAAACGCTGTATGGCTTTTGTCCGGAAGTCCGGGCTGCGGAGCCAGCGCACCCTGCAGGTGTTGATGAAGGTGATGGAAGGGGAAGGGATGTACCTGCGCATCAGCGAGGTGTTCGCTCGCCCTGATTTTGCCCAGGCAACAGGCAAACGGCTCAAGGTGAGTCACGAATAAGAGGAGACAGCGCTTCATGAAACGTATCGCAACCATCATCGCGTGTGCCTTGATTGCGACTGGCAATGTGTTCGCCGCCATCAGCAATCCTGCCGCCACGGTATATTTGACCAAGTCCACGGTGATTTCCACCCAGGAGCTGAATGACCGGGTCAAGCAGTACCAGGACCTGTATACGCAGGCGGGGCAGGACCCTACCGGAGTGCAGCCCATCCAGGTCTTGGATGTGATGATCAACGACGAGCTCTTCCGCCAGGGGGCAGCCCGTGACGGAATCAACGTGACGGATGTCGATGTCGACAATCAGATCAAGACCATGCAGAGCCAGTATGCCGCTGGCGGCATGTCCGCCGACCAGTTCAATCAGGCCGCCATCCAGCGGTATGGGTCTCTTGACAACTTCAGGCAGAACATCAAGGACCAGATGATGGTGCAGCAGTACCTGATGTTGAAGAAGGGGAGCGAGCTGAGCCAGGTCCCGACGGTCACCGACGCGGAGATCAACGATGCCTATCGTCGCAACAAGACCACCTTCGTCCAGCCGGAGAACGTGAAGATCAGCCATATCTTCATTCCGTTCGACTCAACCGGCGACAAGAGCAAGGACAACCAGAACAAGGCCCTGCTCGACCAGGTCGCCAAGGATATCAAGAGCGGGAAGATCACCTTCGAGGCGGCGGTCCGGCAATACAGCCAGGATGATGGCAGCAAGGACAAGGCCGGCGATATCGGATGGCTCACTACCGAGGATACCTCGGCCGCCAGCATGCTCGGCAAGGACTTTGTCGACCAGGCCTTCGCCACCGAAGTCGGCAAGACCAGCGACGTGATTGTCAGCAACCAGGGCTACCATATCGTGAAGATCCTGGCCCACGGTGACGCCAAGTTCCTGGCGCTGACCGACAAGATCGGACCCGACACCACGGCGACGGTCTATGACTATATCAAGCAGAACCTCCAGCAGCAGAAACAGCAGGAGGCGATTCAGAAAGCCGAAAGCGACATGATCAAGGATCTGCGCGCCCAGGCGAGAATCAAGGTGTTGTACAAATAAATGAAGACAAGACATAAGGCAAGGGAGATTGCCTTGCAGACACTCTACGCGATGGATTTCAATGGCCAGCTGGATGCCGGCCACATTCCACAGACCTTCAGCGGGGTCGACGAGCAGGAGTATGGGTCGATGGAGGACGAGGTGAAGGTCTTTGCCCGCTACCTCGTCAACGGGACCATCGAGAACCTGGCGGAGATCGACCAGCTGATCGGCCAATATTCGCTGAACCGTCCGGTCGAGCGGATTGACGTGGTCGACCGCAACATCCTGCGGCTTTCGGTCTTCTGCTTCCTGTACGACAAGGAGATCCATCCCAATATCGTCATCGACGAGGCGGTCAAGCTCAGCCAGGAGTTCTCCACTGATGTGACCTATAAGTTCATCAATGGCATCCTGGATACGATGAGCAAGAAACTTCCGCTCGCTTTCTCAAAAAAGGGCTCTGGGATAGAAGAAGAGGTTCGCAAATGATTCAGTTGAAGACGGAAGAGGAGATAGACGGCATCCGTAAGAGCTGCCATCTTTGCGCGCAAATGATGGCCGAGGTAGGGCAGATCCTGCGACCGGGCATGTCCACGTGGGACATGGACAAGTTCTGCTACGACTTCACCATTGCCCATGGCGGCAAGCCCGCGTATCTCCATTTCGAGGGGTTTCCGGCAACCGCCTGCATCTCGGTCAACGAGGAGGTCATCCACGGCATTCCGAGCAAGAAACGGATTGTCGAGGAGGGCGATTTGGTCGACCTTGACCTTGGCATCAACCTGAACGGCTTTTTCTCCGACATGTCCCGCACCTTCGTCATTGGAGGAAAAACCAAGCCGGAATGGCAGAAACTGAACGACGTGACCGCCGAGTGTCTCGACCTTGGCATCGAAGCCGCAGGCAGGCCGAGAGCGCGCATCCAGGACATCGGGACTGCCGTGCAGAAACATGCCGAGAAATACCATTATGGAGTTGTCCGTGAGTACTGCGGGCACGGTGTCGGGCTGGCCGTGCACGAGGATCCTGAGATTCCCAACTATGCCTCTCCGTTCATGCCGAATCCCCGTATCCGGGAGGGCATGGTCCTCGCCATCGAGCCGATGATCAACCTTGGCACGAAGAACATCCGCCAGCTTGGCAATGGATGGACCGAGGTTACTGCCGATGGGAAGCCCAGTTGCCATTGGGAGAACACGGTCGCGATTACCCATAACGGCCTTGAGATTTTGACCGTGACCGATTGAGGAGGGAATATGGAGAAGGAGTTCATTCCAGGCGACAAGATTCGTGACGACGCGCTGAAATTGGTCAATCACATGTACATGGACGACCATTTCGTCCCCGACGTGATCTATGCCAGTCTCCGTGGCGGCGCCTACATGGCCAACGTCTTCAGCGAGTACTATAAGATGGTGCGCCTGAAAGAGAATGGGAAACCCGTGCTCTATGCCGCGGTCGTCGCCAGAAGCTACGGCTTCCTCCGTAACCAGACCAAGGTGATGGTGGATGGATGGACCTACTCCCCCGAGTATCTGCGTACCGGCGACAAGGTCCTGCTGGTGGACGATATCTTCGATACCGGCAAGACGGTCAACGCCCTTGCCACCACGATTATGGAACATGGCATTCCCCGCGAGGACCTGAAGGTGGCGGTATACGACTACAAGCTTCCGGTCTATAAAAGCAGTGAGCCGCTGCCGATCCAGCCTGACTACTACTGCCGCAAGCATGTGATCAAGAGCCCGGACGAGGATCGGTGGATCCACTACAACTGCCACGAGTTCGTCGGCCTGACCAGCAAGGAGATCGACGAGCAGTACAGCGATCCCGAGGTGAGGCGGATCCTGCACGAGGTACGTGGCGACAACTGAAAGCGCGTCACGTTTCCGTATGGCAAAAATGGAGTTGTCGGACGACAGCTCCATTTTTTTTGGTGCAGCAACCCCGTGAAACCTTCCTCTATCGGTTTTTGTTTACCTTATGCGAGTCTCGTACAGGAGACGGGGAGGTAAGACTGCTATGATTCATTTCTTGGCGAAGATTTTCCGCGGTTGCCTGCGCATCACCCTGGTGCTCACGCTTGTCGCTGTGGCGGTGGTCGGATATCGAAGCGGTGTGGACAATGCCGCTCAGATTGGTTGGCCGGTTCCCGTATGCGGGGTGGTTTCGATGCTGGTCGCCTTGCTCGTGGGCATATTGGTCAACGGGGTGGTCTTTGGAATGGCCGCCAACATCATCGAGATCCACGACGCCGTCTGCAAGAAGAACTAAAAAAAGGGAAGGCCTTGCCCTCCATGGACAAGGCCTTCAGCCTGAAAATCCCCGCCAATCTCAGAGCGTGGTGTCGTACTGCTCGCTGGCGCTGGTCGAGCCATTGCTGGAACTGTTGCTTGTCACGCTGTCCCAGTTGATGGTGATCGAGACCATGCCGCTTTCGTTGGAACCGGCAAGAAGGTTGCTCTTCGAACTGCCATCCGTGCTCAATTCGTAGAAACAGTTGATCAGATCACTGTCCAAGCGATAGGCAAAGCCCTTGCGGAGCGAGTTGTCGTCGAAATCGGCAATCGCCGCGGTGCCGGTGGTGTCCTCGGTGAACTCCAGGACGATGATGGCCCTGCTCTTGTAGTTCGGCTTGGTGACGATATACTCCTTGCTGGCGTTCGAGATGTAATACATCAGGCAGCCGGTCCCATACGAGTATCCGCTGGACTTGTAGCCGATTTCGGTAGCGGTTGTGGAAGCCAAGCTGTACTTGTACAATCTGCCGTTGGTGCAAAGGACGTACGCGGCGTTTTCCGAGGCGTTGACCACGAAGTTGGCGGGGCGATAGGGGTGGGTGCCGGAACTCTTGGCAAGCAAGGAGGGAACTCCGGCGCTCCACTTGAAGAAGTACAGGTCCGCCTCGTAATCGTCGTCATCTTCCTCGTCGCTGTTCGCCTTGTGGACCCTGGTCATCATCGAGTAGGTATTGGCCTGTGTCCTCTGGAAGTAGTATGCGCCGACGTCATACTGCGTGCTGCTGGTGTTGGCGACGTCAAGTACCGAGTCGCTGTCCGTAAGCGCGGTAAAGGATACAGCCGAGGAACCGACCGTCGAGGGGTAGCAGAGGTAGACCTTGTCGTTCGCGTCATCAAAGATCACCAAGCCGCCATCCTCGTGAAGGCCTTTGATCCAATAGCCGTCGGAAGTCGCGGTGACGCCGGTGATGGTCAGGGGGACGGACGGGTAGTTGGTGCCTGAGCTGATGTCGTACAGGCCGATCGTGCTCCGGTATCCGTCGTTGGAATTCCTGTCGCTCTGGAAGTAGAGCAGGTACTGGTTGCCATACAGGTAGCTGTACTGGACCAGCGCCCCATCGCTGTTGGCGACCAGGGTGTTCTCTCCGTTCAGGACCTTGCTGTAGATGTCGCTTCCTTGTTCCGAGGAACTGGAATTGGAGAAGAGTCCCTTGTTGTTCTGGTAATACACCGTCCCGCTGTCTACTCCGAGGATCTTCTGGTAGTTTTTGTCAGGAGTATCCTCGGCGGTGACAACCTCGACCAGGACCGAGCCGTCACAGGATACCAGCAAGACCGCGAGAAGCGCCGCATAAAGGACATGTCTGAGTTTCATCGCCATGCTCCTTACAGGTTCCGGTACGAGACCGAGAGCGTGATCGGCACGAGACCGAGCACGCCGTCATTCTCCTGATCGCCGGAATTGTAGTTGAATTCCGGAATCAGCCACAGGCCGGAATGGATGCCGACGCCCCAATGCTCCCAGATGTAGAAGTTCATGCCGACATCCAGGCTGAGCGAGAGGTTCAGCATCGACTTGTCCTCGCCAAAGCGCTCGTAGACCGTACCGACACCTAGGCTGACCGGCAGGTCGACGGTGCCTTGCACCGGATACCAGGTCAACTTGAACTGGAGGGGGACTGCGGTGAACAGGTCGTCATTGACGCAATAGTTGAAGTCATACCCAAGTTCTCCGCCAAGACTCAGCGTGCTTGAGGTGAACCGCTCGAAACCCAAGGAGAAATACCCT
>CAJMOS010000049.1 GCA_905215015.1 uncultured bacterium
TCAGTCCCGTTTCTTCGCAGATTTCACGAACTGACGGAACTCTGCCCTCATCTGGGTACGTTCCATCATGCTGGTGAACTCGCTGGCAAGGACCTTGATCCGTCCGGTGTCCAGGGCGATTCCCTGCATCTCCATGCCGGCAAGGATCGGGAGCAACGGCATCTCCACCTCTTCCATCAGCCGCTCCAGCCCTTTTTCCTTCAGCATGGCGTCAAACAGGTGGTAGAGCCTGAGCGCCAAATCGCTGTCCTCGCCGCTATAGTTGGCAGCCTTCTCCAAAGGAATGTCGCTGATCGTCTTCCCTTTGGGGATGGCGTCGTCGTAATGTACCGTCTTGTAGTTCAGGTATTTGTCAGCCAGGTAATCCAGGTTGAAGATATGGCCGGCGCTATCCAGGAGCCAAGCGGCGATCATCGTATCGAAAACCACCGGGAAGGCTGGCACCCCGTGGCGGCGCATGACCTTCACGTCGTACTTGCAGTTCTGCCCGACAATGCCGAAGCGGGGCAGCCAGTCGGACAACAGGTGCTTGACCGCCTCGCGGTTTTCCCCGTCGACCGGCACATACCATCCCTTCCCCTCAACCCAGGTGAAGGAGAAGCCAAGCAAGTTGGCGAGCATGTCGTCGGTACTGTCCGTCTCGGTATCGAAGGCAAGCACCTTGCTTTCCTGGAAAGCCTGCCTGAACAGCGATTCCACCAAAGCCAGATCGCGGGTGCCCACATAGACTCCACGCTTGCCCTCGGGACGGACTTCCACCACAGGAGCCTTCTTCCCCGCCAAGTCCTGCATCTCCTTGACCAGGCTGGGCAACTTCATCGCGTCAAACTCCCGGGCCACCGCATCATATCGGTAATTGCCCGTTCCACACTGGCTCTCGAACGAGTCGACGGTCCGGGCGTCGTGCCTGAGCGAGATCAGCTTTCTGGTCAACTCCATGTGGTCCCTTGCGGCCTCCAGTTTCGCCCGTGTCCCCGCAGCCAGCTCGTCCAGACGGGCATAGACCGCATCCAAGGTGCCGTACTGGGCAAGGAGCTTCACCGCCCCCTTGGGGCCGATGCCATCCACTCCCGGGACGTTGTCGCTGGCATCCCCCAGCAGGCAGAGATAGTCTCCCATCTGGTCCGGCCTGACCCCGAACTCCTCTTCGACCTCTTTCGGCCCGAAGAGCCGGTAGGCTGTGGTCTTCGGCTTGGGTGGGCGCAAGGCAGAGACATGCTCGTCCACCAGCTGCAACAAGTCCTTGTCCCCGGTGAAGACCACGGCGTCGATACCCTGTGCCTCGGCCTGGTCGCAGAGGGTGGCGATGATGTCGTCAGCCTCGAATCCTTCCTTGTCCAAGTGTGGCACCCCCATCGTGTCCAGCAGATGGCAGATGACCGGCACCTGGGCATGCAGGTCGTCGGGAGCTTTCTGCCGATTCTGCTTGTAAGGGGCGTAGAGCTCGTGGCGGAAGGTAGGGCCATGGCTGTCCATCGCCACGGCAAGGTAGTCGGGACGGTACTCGCGGATCAGTTTTCCCAGCGCCTTGAAAAAACCGTAGACAGAGGAGACGTTCCTGCCCTCTCCGTCCCGTAACGGATTGTTCATCATGGCAAAATACGAACGGTAGATCTGCGCGTATCCGTCGATGATGTACAGCTTCTTTCCGGTAAACAACTCACTCATTGGGTACCTCTATGGTCAGTCCGTCGTAGGACGGATACATGTGCCGTGCCGACCAGAAAGGTCCACTCAGCTTCTGGTGGCTCAGCTGATGGTCGATATGGATCAGGTAGGCTCGTCCGACATCAAGCATGGAGACGATTTCCTCGACTTCCTGGATGGTCAGATGGCTTGGCGAGGCCCGCCACGATCCAGCCCCATTATGATGCATAGGCTCCAGACAGTCGATAATCATCGTATCGAAATGACGACTTTGCAGATAGCCCCAGGTATCGTAGGGACAATCCGGCATCGGATACCCAGGATCGGGATAGGGATACCCGGGGATGGTTTTCACATCGGTCAGATAGAGCAGGCTTCCCAGCTGGTAGCCGGAAATGAAACCAGCCTGCAGTCCATGCCAGACGACAAGCGGGGTCACCGGGAAACCACTGATGGAGGCCTGCTCGAAAGGCTTGAGCTGGCGCAACTGGCAGATAGGCCGGCTGCCCCGCTCGACGTAGTCGTGGTGCTCGTGGATGAAGGAAACCAGCTTGGCGTCCCCGTAGACCGGGACCGGACGAACCCAGGTGGGAACCGGTACGGTCGGCGTGCGACTGAACTCGCGCAAGTCGGCGATGCCCCCGATATGGTCGGCATGGCTATGGGTATAGAGCACCCCGTCGATGTGCTCGACATGATGGCAGAGCATCTGCATGCGGAAATCGGGCCCGGTGTCCACCACCAGCCGCTTTCCGTCCTTCTCGACCATGATCGAGGTGCGCATCCTTCTGTTGTGGTGCTCGGGATGCAACGCGGCATCCAGACATACCGGACAGTGGCAGCGGATGATGGGCACCCCTTCGCTGGTTCCGGTCCCCAGAAAGGTCACGCGCATGGTCCCACCTCCAAAGCCAAGGTATCGTAGGAGGGGTGGATGTGCTCGGGAAGCGAGTCAGCCAGCTCCTGATGGCAGACGTCATGACAGAAATGGATCAGGTAGCACTCCTCCGCCCCGAGGCGTCTGGCCTCGTCGACCGCCTCTCCGATTGAGAAATGGGTCGGATGTCTGGTCGGGCGCAACGCGTCCAGCACCAGCACTTTGGCTCCCTGCATGAAAGGTCTTGACGTATCGGGAATCCGGTTGCAATCGGTGGCATAGACCAAGTCGTCGATCTTGTAGCCGTAGATGGTCAGATTCCCATGCAGCAAGGGAATCGGTGTCACCGAAAAACCGGCGATGGAAACGGTCTGCAAAGGTTCCAGGAAATGGGATGCAAGGTGGGGAAGCCTGTCCAAGGGGCCGGCAGGTCTGCGAAACGCGTACCCATAGCAACGATGCATGCGCTCCAGCACCTCCTGGTCCCCGTAGACATCAAGGGTCCGCTCCTTGCAGTATGCCCTCAGGTCGTCCAGACCATTGAAATGGTCTGCGTGGCTATGGGTATAGAGCACAGCCTCCAGGTGCATGATGCCAGCCCGTAGCGCCTGCATGCGGAATTCGGGGCCGGTGTCCACCACCAGGTTCTTTCCCTCCTTCTCCAAAAGAATCGAGGTCCGCATGCGTTTGTCCCTCGGGTCGGTCGACCGGCAGACCTTGCAGGTACACCCCGGAACGGGGATGCCGTGGCTGGTGCCGGTTCCCAGGAAGGTCAGCCTCATCTCGCGGTCTCGAGCATGGCCCGGAGTTTCTGGCTGAATGCGATGCCTCCACGTTTGGCGGCTTTTTTGATTTCCTCGGCAAACTCGGGGTTGGCAAGCAGTTTCTTCGCCTGCTGGATCTCGTTGGTCGTGTAGCTCCCGGCCTTCTCCATGGCGCCGACCACCACCTTCTCCACATCTTCGGCGCTCACCGCCTGGGAAAGGGCCTCTTGCATGCCGTCGCTCTGCATCTCGTCGAGCAGGTTCTTCTCTACCGGATGTCGGAGCGAAGAGAGGCTGACACCCAGGTAGGGATTGCTCAGAGCAGGAACAAAGGTAAAAAGCACCAGATAGATGATGACCGAAACGAACAACGCGCGGATACAGGACGAGATAGTATGGAGCATGTTGACCTCTCTTAGGAAGAGACTACCCTCCTTGGGACGTTCGTGCAAGCAGGTTGGATTTCCGCAATTTCCCTGCCAACCCAAGGTTTTTCCAGACTTTTTACTGCCAAGACCCGGCAAATGGAGTATACTGTCCCCCATCAGAGGAGAAACTGAGACAATGGATTTATTGGATTTCCGTTTGGCAGGCGCCGAGTTCAAGCTGCAGAACGCCCCGAAACAGGGCACTCCGTTGAAATTCGGAATGCGCCGCAAGAGTGAGACAAACCCCAACAAGACTGGGGACCAGATTACGAGCCTGTATTCGGTCGACTTCGAAATCAGCCAGGAGCAGGATGGAGCGGCCGTCGTCTGCTTCTCCCTGCAACTGCGCTATCTGGTCTGGCTGGAAAGCAAGGACCCGATTACCGACCAAGGCCGCTTCGAGGGCCAGTACATCACCGACCAGCTGAGACCGGTCATCTACGAAGAGGTCAACCATTATCTCGCCCTCGCGAGACTGCCGTTGATCACGTTCAAGAGCCTCGAACAGCAGACGCAGGCCTGATTCCAAAAAGCAACGGAACGGGGTCGCCGCATGGCCCCGTTCTTTTTTTCTGCGTCCAACATAAAAAAACAGGGCAGGACGTTCGCCCTGCCCTGTCAGTTCCCCTTGCGGGTGTTATTTCACGTACTTGACCAGCGTCTTGCGGATCGCGCCCTTTCCAGCCACCAGTTCGGTGAAGTAGGCGACCACCTTCTTCGCCAGACCGGCCTTCTCCAGGTCGACACCGAAGAGCGTCGCGTCAGAGAGAATCGGATGGAGGATCTTGTCAAAGGGACCCTTGTCCCCCAGCTTGACGTCCTTCAGGTAGGCGCTCTCCTCCTCGAGACGGGGATCGCTGGACGGCGTGAAGGCCTTGCCTTCATCATCGACCGCCATCAGGTAGCGGCACCAGCCGGCGAAGACGAGGGGGATGATCTCCAGGTCGTCCAGCTTGAGCGTCTTGCTGGCCTGATAGGCCTTGATCGTCTCGCCATAGCGGATGGCCAGCTTCTGGCTGGTATCGGTGGCGATACGCTGCGGGGTATCCGGCATGAAGGGGTTGGGAATACGTTTCTCCACCACCTCGTCGATGAAATCCTTCGGATTCAGGATGCCCGGATCGGTGACAACCGGCATGCCTTCCTTGTAGCCGAGGGTCTTGACCATCTGCTTCAGTTGCGGATCCTTCATCTCGTCGGCGATCAGCGTATAGCCAAGCAGGCAACCGTAGACCGCCAAGGCGGTGTGCAGCGGGTTGAGGCAGGTGCAGACCTTCATGCGCTCCACCTTGTTGACGGTGTCGCGGTCGGTCAGATAGACACCGGCCTTCTCCAAGGCGGGACGACCGGCCGGGAAGTCGTTCTCGATGACCAGGTACTGTGGCTGCTCGGCGTTGACGAACGGTGCGATATAGGTATGCTTGTCGGTGACCACAACGGTGGTGTCCTCGAAGCCATCGGCCTCCAGCATCGCCTTGACCTTGCTGTCGGGCCTCGGGGTGATCTTGTCGATCATCGACCACGGGAAGGCGACCTGCTTCTGGAGGTAGTCGACGAAACCAGCCTCGCAGAACCCAGCGGCGACCCACTCGCGGGCGATGGTGAGCACCCCGTTCTGGAGCTTCTCTCCGTTGTGGGAGCAGTTGTCGGTGGAGACCAAGGCAAGCGGTTTCCTGCCGGCCTGGTAACGGGTGTACATCAAGCTGGCCAGCTTGCTGACCATGCTGCCGAGGGCGCCGTCCGGTCCGTTCTTGATGTCGTTCTGGACGAACGGAAAATAGGAGCCGTCCTTGCCCTTCAACGCATAGCCCTTCTCGGTAATGGTAAAGGTGACCATCTCCAGGCTGTCGCTGGCGAAGTACTTCCGGAACAGAGCCCACTCCTCGGGAAAACTCTTGTCGCAGCGAAGGGCCTCGGCGACAGAGGCGACCACCTCTTTCTCGATCGAGCCGTCAGCCTTCAGGGTGACCAACAGGGAAAGGTCATCGTGGGGACGGTAGATGTCGTCGATGATGGCGTAGTCGAAACCCTCGCCGACGATGATGCCACGGTCGGAAAGTCCGGCCTCAAGCAGCTTCTGCATCAGCATGGCATGGAAGCCACGGAAAATGTTGCCGGCGCCAAAGTGGATCCAGACCGGGTTCTCCTTGGTCTTCCTGATCATCGCTTCCCGATCAAAGGAAGGAAGCTTGTATCCCTTGGCCTGCCAGGCCTTGGTATCCTGCAAACCTTTCGTAGTCAAACGCATCGTTTGTAACTCCTATCGTTTCGTATTGGTAAAGTACCCTGGGAACCGTTCCATCAGCGGTCCCAGCTCGGTATCCAGTTTCCGGACATGTCCGGATTCCAGACGCAATGCCTCATCGAGGTTCTGTTCCTCGAGCACCTGCAAAAGTTTCTTGTGGCTTTCCACCACAGCCGGAACCACTTCCGGCTCCTCAAAACTGAGGATGCGGACCCTCTGATAGTTGCCCAACTGGCTCTGGATGATGTCCCAAAACCTCCCCAGTCCGCAACCGACGAAAATCTGCTGGTGGAAAGCATCGTCCAGCTGCAGGAACTGCAGATAGGCGTTCTGGCCCGCCGCCCAACGTTGCTCTTCGATGAGGAAGCGCATCTGGGTAAGCGCGCGCCCATCCGGTTTCCTGCAGAAAGCGCGCACAGCCTCCTGCTCCAACGTGGTCCGGAGCAGACGTTCCACCTCCACCTGGGACAGGTCTATCAGGCTGACGCGGGTACCGCTCTGCGGCCAGATGTCCACCAGCCCCTCGCTCTTGAGCTGCTGCAGAGCGTCGCGGACCGGACTCTTGGAGACCAACAGACGGTCGGCCAGCTCCTGCAGCTTCAGCTCGGTGCCGGGGGCAAGCTTCAGGGAGAGGATATCCCCCTTCAGCTCCTGATAGATCTGGTCGCTACGCGTGAAACTCATCGGTTGCTCTTCTCGATCGCTTCCCAAAGGCCGCAGATGTAGGCGGCGCCAAGGGCTCGGTCATACAGCCCATACCCCGGCATGCACTGCTCACCCCAGAGATTGCGTCCGTGGTCCGGTCTGATCGGCCCCTCGAAGTGGATGTCATAGAGCGCCTTGCAGATCTCGTACAGGTCGAACGAGCCATCGCTGGAAAGGTGGACAGCCTCCTCGAAGACGCCAGGGGCATAGTGGTGGAGGTTGCGCACATGGGCGAAATGGATGCGGCCAGGGAAGGAACGGATGATGCCAGGCAGATCGTTCTTCGGATTGGTGCCAAGGCTTCCGGCGCAGAAGGTCAAGCCATTGTAGGGCTTGTCGACCGCCTTGAGGATCTTGGCAATCGTCTCCTTGCTGCGGACGATGCGGGGCAACCCGAAGACCGGCCAGGCGGGATCGTCCGGGTGGACGGCCATCTTCATGTCGTACTTCTCGCAGACCGGTCCGATCGCCTTGAGGAAATAGACCATGTTGTCGAAGAGCTTGTTCTCGTCGACATCCTTATAGGCCTCGAACAGGTCAAGGACATGGGAAAGCCGCTCCGGCTCCCATCCCGGCATGTCGTGGCCAAGGGAGTTCTTGCGGATTTCCTCGGCGAACTCCAACGGGTTCTTGCCCTCGATGTACTTCTGGTCGTAGGCCATGACCGTCGAACCATCCGGACGCGGCTTGCGCAGGTCGGTACGGGTCCAGTCGAAGACCGGCATGAAGTTGTAGCAGACCAGGTGGATGCCCTCTTCACCCAGCGCCTCGAGAGTCTTGATGTAGTTCTCGATGTACTTGTCACGGGAAGGCAGGCCGATCTTGATGTCGTCATGGATGTTGACGCTCTCAATCCCCTCAAGGGTAAGATCCTCCGCCTCGACTTCCGTTTTCAACGCGTGAATCCGCTCTCTGGGCCACACTTCGCCCGCAGGAATGTCGTACAGGGTCGAGATGATTCCCTTTACGTAGCCAATCTGGCGGATCTGGTTCAACGAGATGGTATCAGCCTTGTCGCCGTACCACCGGAAAGTCATTTTCATGGTGGTTCCTCCGTATGCGTTCATGCTAGCACACTAATATTTTAGTTACAAGCTCAAAGGAACCCCACCCGATACGTTTTCTACCGATTTACCAGTTCAGCAACAGGGAAAGGCCAAACTTCCCGCTCCGCCATTTGACCCCGAACAGGTCGGCGATATCGTTCTCGTCGATCGTGTAGTCGGTATCAATCATGTAGCTCAGGCCGATAGAGACCGGTTTCAGAAGAAGGTCGCAGGTGAACCGATAGGTGAACGGGGCATGGACCCACAGGTCACTGAACGAGGGGCTGGAGACCAGCTTGTCATCGGCAAGCACGTAGTTGTCCCCACCACGGGAGAGCACACGCACGCGAGGACCGATACCGAAACCCAGGCGGACCGTGTCGACCATGTCGAAGGCGACGCCCCCGGTCATCAGGAACGAAGTCTCATGGTAGCGCTCGCTTGCATGGCCATCAATCGCCGCGGTCGTCTTGCCATTGTACAGGAACACGGCGGTACCCTCGAAGACCAGCGCCTTCAGGCGGGCGTCAATGCCAAAGTTGTAGTTCCCGATATCAAGCAATCCGTCGCTGTCGTCCTGGATGCTCTCCGCATCCACGTTGTAGAGCGCCGTTCCTCCAATTTGGAAATCCAGGATTTCCGCGAACGCGGAAGCAGAAACCAAAAGCAGGATCATGAGCAGGGAGATGAGTCGTTTCATACGATGCGTCCTCCTTACAGGTCAAAGAAATACATGCAGGTAAAGCCGAGTCTGCCGGTTTCCCAGTCAGGGTTGACCAGGTCGACGACCCGTTCCCAGGATTCGAACCGAAAATCGGTATCTACCTGATAAAACCCGCCCAGCACCACATTGTTACTCAGCATATAGTCGACCGTCAGACGATAGTCGACGGGTGAATAGGAAAGATAATCGACGCTCTTGTCGACCCGGTGCGGATCTCCGTCTCCATCCAGGTAGTAGCCCTCGCCATCCTTCAGGATCCAGCGCAGCCGGGGACCGAACTCCAGCCCGATCCTCAGCTTTCGGGCATCCCGGTTGCAGATGCCGATGCCGAGGAACGTGGAGAGCTCGTTGTAGCCGTCATCCAGACGGGTGTATTCGCCCACCAGGGCGAAGTCGAACCACAGGACTCTTGCCCTCGCCTCGAGCGAAGGGTGGAAATTGGCGGCCGGAGCCGACTCGAAAGGAACGGAAAGGGAGAGATTGCCACCGACTCCCACGGACACATACGGGGAAACCACCTCTTCGGCGAACGCCGAGGCTATGCCCAACGTGACGACGGCCAGTAGCGCCATCCATCGTTTGCTCATCTTCTTCCTCTCCTCTCGCTGGGAAAAACTATAATGCATTCCCGACGGGTATGGCAAATCATCCCTAGAGCAGATCGATCTCGCGCATCCACAGCGCCACCGAGGCATCGCTGGGCATACGCCAGTCACCCCTTGGGGAAAGGGCTACCGATCCCACCTTCGGCCCATCGGGCAGGCAGGAACGCTTGAACTGCTGCTGGAAGAAGCGCTTGTAGAAGTTCTTCAACCATTTGCGCAGCACCTCTTCCGGATAGGAGTCCTTGAATGTCGCGAGGGCGATGCGCCAGATCTTGCGGGGTGAAAACCCCCATCGGACCATGTAATAGAGGAAGAAGTCGTGCAGTTCATAGGGACCGACGATGTCCTCGGTCACCTGGTTGATCGTCCCGTCCGCGTTGGCGGGCAACAGCTCCGGACTTACCGGCGTGGCGATCACGTCCTCCAGGATGGTCTTGACCGGACCTTCCTCCCCTTGGGCGACATGGGCTACCAACAGCCGCACCAGCGTCTTGGGCACCGAAGCGTTGACCCCGTACATCGACATGTGGTCTCCGTTGTAGGTGGCCCAGCCCAAGGCAAGCTCGGAAAGGTCGCCGGTACCGACGACAATGCCCCCGACCTGGTTGGAAAGGTCCATCAGAATCTGGGTGCGCTCCCGGGCCTGGCTGTTCTCGTAGGTGACGTCGGTCACTTCCGGGTCATGGCCGATATCCTTGAAGTGCTGCTCCACAGCGGCCCCGATGGGCACTTCGCGGATCGAGGTCCCCAAAGCCTCGGCAAGCTTGGTCGCATTGCTTTTGGTGCGTCTGGTGGTGCCGAAACCCGGCATGGTCACCGCATAGATGCCGCTACGGTCCAGATGGAGGTGGTCGAAGGCACGCACGCAGACCAGGAAGGCAAGCGTCGAGTCCAAGCCACCGGAAAGGCCGATGACCACCCTCCGGCACTGGGTATGGGCAAGACGCTTCTCCAACCCCATGCTCTGCAGGCTGAGGATCTGCTCGCACCTGGCCGAGCGTTCCTGGTCATCCTCGGGGACGAAAGGCTTCGGACTGAAACGGCGGGTCAGCGCCGTATCGGTCAGCGGCAAGGCGAAGGAAACGACCCGCATCTCCCCATGCGGCTCATCGAAGGTCGTCATCCGCCTGCGCTCCAAAGCGAGCCGGCCCACATCGACCTCCGTCATCACCAAAGCCCCCGGCTGGCCATAGCTTTCAGCCAGAACGACGCCATTCTCGCAGACCAGGTTGTGGCCAGCGAAGACCAGGTCGGTCGAGGATTCCCCGAAGCCGGCGTCGGCATACAAGTAGGCGCAGACAAGCTTGGCGCTCTGCATGGCCACCAGATTCCTGCGATATTCGGTCTTTCCCACCAGCTCGTCGCTCGCGCTCGGGTTCAGGATCACCGTCGCCCCCGCAAGGGCAAGGTCGACCGACGGGGAACGGGGAACCCAGAGGTCCTCGCAAATCTCCACGCCGAAGGTAAAGTCCCTGAGAGCAGCGCAACAGAAAAGCAGGCGGGAACCGAAGGGAACCACCTGCCGGCAAAGGGAGACTTCCGACACCTCCTCCGGAGCAGGCGAAAACCAGCGGCGCTCGTAGAATTCCCGATAGTTGGGGATATGGCTCTTGGGAACCACCCCGAGGATTTTTCCATTGTAGATGACAGCGGCCACATTGTAGAGCCGGGACCCAAGGGCCAACGGCAGGCCGACGACGATGACCAGGTCATAGCCACGGCTGAACAGGACTATCGAGGAAAGTCCGTCGACCGCCCCCTCCTGCAGGGACTGCTGCAGGAACAGGTCGCCGCAGGTATAGCCGGTCAGGCACAGCTCGGGCAGCACAATCAGCCGCGCCCCACCCTTGGCGGCACGTTCCACCAAGTCCTTGACGCGCTCCACGTTGTACGCCACATCCGCGACCTGGACGATGGGAGAACCCAAGGCCACCTTGATGAAACCGTCACGCATACCTCACTCCTTCCGGTCCAGCACGATGCAGGCTTCCTGCTCCCATGTCTGGGGGTACATGTCGAATACCGCGAGTCTCTTCGGAGCATACCCTACCTGCTGGAAACGGGCAACATCCCGGGCCAGCGTCACGCTGTTACAGGACATATACAGGACCCGGGCAGGCTTCCAGGAGGCAATCAGGGAGGGAACATCCTTGTCCAGCCCGGTCCGAGGGGGATCGACCAGAACCAGGTCGATCGGGCCCCGGGCCTTGAAGCGGCCGGCATCCCCGGTAAAGGCCTTGCCCCAAGGGACGTTCCTGCAGGCAAGGACGCGGCAGGATGGATTCTTCTCCACAAGCGTCACCTGTTCCCTTTCCCCCAGGAATGCGCTCAGGGTACCGACCCCGCTGTACAGGTCGATGACCCGGTTTCCCTCGCCCCA
This sequence comes from uncultured bacterium, assembly GCA_905215015.1. Classification (GTDB taxonomy): domain Bacteria; phylum Spirochaetota; class Spirochaetia; order Sphaerochaetales; family Sphaerochaetaceae; genus RUG023. Next base: position 11,422 of record CAJMOS010000049.1, read on the forward strand.
CCGGCGGATGAAGGAGGCCATGGCAGGCAGCACCTCGCGGTTGGACTGGAAGAAGACATTCCCGGAAACCAGGAAACCGACCCCCGCGACCGAGATATGGACCGGCTTTTCGTCAAACGAGATTCCATCGTCCCCGGCGAAGCAGGACACCTCGAAGAACCCGTGGGTCCCCTTGCCCAGGAACATCGCCTTCCGCCCCTCGGCAAGGAGCTGTTTCTTTTCCCGCAACAGGTTTCGGAGCGAGTCCACCAGCACCGGACAGTCGTCCAAGGCAACCAGCTGGCTGCTCTTGGGAGCCAGGAAACCCACCTTTCCATGGACGAGGTCGACATGGAAACGCGAGCGGATCCTCCAGCTCCAGGCTGGACCCGAGGCCACCGGCTCGGAGGGAACATCCTCCACATTGGCGATGCGGCGCAGGTTCTCCTTGACCAAGGCATCCTTCACTTCCGCCTGCAGGCCGCTTGCCAGATGCTGGAGGTTGCAGCCTCCGCAGGCCTGATATGCGGGACAAGGAGGAAAGACACGGGCGGGGTTGGCGGAAAGGATATTGGTCACGTGGGCGAAGCTGACGGTGGAGGTGACCCGGTCCACCTGGACGTCGACCGTCTCACCGCTCAAGGCTCCCTCCACCAACAGGATCTTTCCCTCGGGATCCTTCGCCAAAGCGAGACCGCCCTGCACCAGGTTCTCAGTTTGCACAATCATGGGCAAAGGCCTCCACGAAGCCTTGGATGACCGAGACGCTTTCCTCCCAGAACCGCTTGTCCTTGATGTTCAGGCCGATCGATGCGGCGCAGGTTGCCGCGTCATGGCTGCCGGTAGCGGAAAGCAACGTGACGTACTTCTCCTCGAAACGGGCGGGATCCGCCTCGTAGACCCGGTAGAGTCCCAGGCCGAAGAGCTGTCCGAAAGCATAGGGATAGTTGTAGTAACTGAAATCGCTGCTGTAGTAATGGCTCTTCATCGTCCACATGTAGGGATGATAGACCGACAACGGACCGTAGGTATCTTCCTGTGCCTTGACCATCACCTCGCAGAGCGTGTCTACCGGGATCTCCCCCTCTCTGCGCAAGCGGAAGACCTCATCCTCGAACAGGAAGCGGGAAAGGATGTCGACACAGACCTGGCAGGCGTTCTGCAGGAACTGGTCCTCCAGCATCACCCGTTCCCCCTTGGTGGAGCTTTCCTTCAGGGCTCCCTTCAGGGTGACGAACTCGCTGAAAATCGATGCGGTCTCCGCCAACGTCATCGGATAGGTCCGCAACAAGCTGGATAGCGGCAGGACGATGCTGTCATGGAAGGCATGGCCCAGCTCATGGGCGAAGGTCGATACCCCGTTGTAGGTGCCGTCGAAGTTGGCGAGCACGCGGCTCTCCCTGAAGAGCGGGAAGGCGGTGTCGAAGGCGCCACCCACCTTGCCGGCATGGGGCATCGGGTCTACCCACCCCTTGCGGAAGGCGTCCTGCATGAACCTGCCCATCCTCGGCGAGAAAGCGGAAACCTGTCTGACGACAAACTCCTGGGCCTCCCCATAGGTATAGCGGGTACTTCCTTCGCCCACCGGGGCGAACAGGTCGTAGAACGCCAATTTCTCCAATCCGAGCGCCTTTGCCTTGACGGCGAGATACCGGCGGAAGACCGGAAGGCTCTCTTTCAGGGTATCGATCAACGCATGGAATGTGGCCGGATCAAGCCGGGACTGGCTGACCGAACGCTCCAACGGGCTCTTCCAGCCCCTCCTTCCATCCAAGGTGATCGTGGCCCCCTTGACCCCATTGAGGGCCGCGGCGAAGGCTGGCGCATGCTCCTTCCACAGGGCGATCTCCCGCTCGAAGGCTACCCGGCGCAGCTCGCGGTCCGGGCTGAAGGCGTAGCCGCGCAGCTGGGTTCCGGTCCGTTTTCCATCACCCCATTCAATCTCCGCCTGGGAACTGACGGTGTCCTGGAGCCTGCTGAACGCATCCGTGCCGGAGCGGCCCAGATCGCTGGCAAGGTTTTCCAGCTCGGGACTCATCGTATGGCCGGCTTGCTCGAGCATCTCGCCAAGGACGAAGGCATAGGCCTCCAGCTTTCCCCCTTTCCTGGTCAGTTCGGCGACCTCGTCCTTCCGTTTCTGGACGAAGAGCAGTATATGGACTTCCAGATCATCGACAGCCAGGGCTGCCTCCTCGGCCTGGCTCACTCCCTTGGCGAAGAGCGCGCTTTTGGTGTCCGTGCTCTGCATGCAGCTCGCGAAGGCCTCGAGAGTCTCGTCGATATCCAGGATGTCCTGGTACCGGTCCAGCGCTTCCACGAAATCCTGCCCAGGGTTCTCCAAGTCGGCCTGCAGTTTCCGGGCAAGCTCCACTTCCCGCTTCAGGTCTGCCTGAAAGCGTGGAGAATCAACATTCCCGTACAGGCTCTCCATCTGCCAATGTTCCATCACAATTCCTCCAATCCATACTCCTGGATCTTGTTGATCAGCGTGCGGCGCGAGATGCCGAGCTCCTTGGCCGCCTTGGTGCGGTTGCCCTCCCAGCGGCGCAACGACTGGACGATCGCGACTTGCTCGATATCCTTCAGGCTCTTGGCCTCCTTGTCCACAGGGGCGTTCTTCTGCTCCTTGGTGAAGGCCCCCGAGCGGAGATCCAGGTCATCGACGGTAATCTCATCCCCAGAGGAGAAGATGACCGCGCGTTCCAGCACGTTCTCCAGTTCCCGCACGTTCCCATAGAAATCGTAGGCGCACAACGCCTGCAGGGCCTCAGGGGTGAAACCCTTGACCTTGTGCCCCACCTGCGCGTTCAGGCGGGAAAGGATGCCGGCCGCCAGGAGCGGGATATCGTCCTTGCGCTCCCGCAAGGGGGGAATCTGGATCCGCACCACGTTCAGCCGGTAGAAGAGATCCTCGCGGAACTTTCCCTCCTGCACCATCTTCTCCAGATCCTTGTTGGTCGCCGCCACAATCCGGGCATTGATCGGCATTGGCGTCGTACCGCCCAGCCTGGTGATTTTCCGCTCCTGCAGCACCCTGAGGATCTTGACCTGCAAGGCTAAGGGCATGTCGCCGATCTCGTCCAAAAACAATGTGCCGCCGCCAGCCAGCTCGAACTTGCCGCTCTTGCGGGCCACCGCTCCGGTGAAAGCGCCTTTCTCGTAGCCGAACAGCTCGCTCTCCAAGAGGTTCTCCGGCACTCCGCCGATATTGATCGCGACGAAGGGGCCATCCTTCTGGCGGCTTGCGGCGTGGATGGCGCGGGCGACCACCTCTTTCCCGGTACCGCTCTCGCCGGTGATCAGGACGGTCGAGCTGGAATCCTGGATTCTCTGGATCAAGGCCTTGATCCTCTGGATCTGGGGGCTCTGTCCGATGAAGGCGCCCCCGTCCTCCTCGCTGGACGCCACCCCTGCGACCATTTCCTGCACCTGCTGCGCCTCGACCAGCTTTTTCAGCTTGGCCACCAGTTCCTCGGGATCGAAGGGCTTGACGACATAGTCCTGGGCCCCTTCCTTCAGGGCGGTGACCGCGTCGGCAATCTCGCCATGGGCGCTCATCATGATGATCGGCATGTGCAGCCCTTCGCCCCGGGCCCACCGGATCAGCTCCAGGCCGTCCATGCCGGGCATTTTCAAATCGACCAGCATGGCGTCGTAGGGACGTTCCTTCAGCATCCGCTGGGCTGAAAGCCCGTTCTCCGCACCGACACTCTGGATTCCTTCAATCTCCAAGTACTGCTGCAGCAGACTGAGAATGTTTTTCTCATCGTCGACAATCAACACCATCATAGGGTCTCACTCCTTCAGGTTGGCCGGAATGACCACTTCGGCGACAGCGCCTCCCCCTTCCCGGTTGGAAAGGGTCAGTTTGCCCCCGCGGGCCTTGACAAACTGGCGGCTGATGGCAAGCCCGATGCCTGAGCCATGGATCTTCGTCGTGAAGAAGGGGTCAAAGATCTTCTTCCCGTTTTCCTTGGAGATGCCATCACCCCGGTCCATCACCCGCACGTGCACCATCTGCCGCTTGTCGCGGAAGATGGAGACCTCGACCTGGGGATCCCTGCCGTCGGAAGTACTCTCCAACGCGTTTTTCAACAAGTTCTCAAACACCGACCGGGCTCGGTCGGCGTCCATCAGCACTTTTGGCTTTCCATCGCTCACGACGGGAATCTCCTTGCCGAAGGTGGCGACCAGCTGGGTGAAAAGCTCGGCAAGGTCGATGACGGTGGGACTGCCTACCGGGTTGCGGAGGAAATCGCTGACCTTGTTGGTCAGCTGGACCAGCCGCTCCACCTCGCTGTCAAGCACCTCCAGCCGCCCCCCCTGGTCGTCCGGCAGCGTCTTCTTCAGGATGGCGAGCTGCAGCTTGATCGCCGACAGCGGGTTCTTGATCTCGTGGGTCAGCGTGCGGGCCGCCTGGCCAAGGCTGACCAGGTTCTCCTGCTTGCTCAGCGTCTGGCGGTAGGAAAGGTTGGAAAGGTAGAAACGCAACACCATCAGGAACAAGCCGCCGATCACCAGCGCGGCGAACAGCCCGAGGAACCGGGTGCCCACCAGATGGGCATGGTACTCGGAACCGTCCATGACCAGATAGAGCACATCAGGAAATTCCATCGGGTTGGACAGGTTCCCGTTCTCCGAAAGGAACAGATTCTCGGTGTTCAGCAGGATGGAAAGACGGGCCATGCGGACATACTCGACGTTGCCCGTCTTGGCATTGTAGCTGACTGCCCCGGTGGTGAAGTCCCGGCCAAAGGAGGAATGGCTGGCGGAAAGGTCAAGCACCAAGGGGGCGTCCCCCAAGCTCAGCATGCGTCTGCCAGTCGAGTTGTAGACGGCTATGCCGGCGACATGCTCGTTCTGCATGGTCCGCGTCGCCTTGCCGGCCCCCCCATCCTGCAGGTCCATGTAGACCGTGTTGAAGGCGCGCTCCGCCTCGCCCTGCATCTTCAGCGTCTCGCTCTGCAACAGGGCATGGGTCAGAAAGAGCTCGAGCCCGATCAGGATGATGAAAACCGCTGCCAGCAGGGAAAGGAACAGAATCCTTTCCTTCTGGTCTTTGTTCATGCGATGGAACCTCATGTTTTCCAGTATACCGAAAAACCGAGCGTCCATCACCTAAGGAAAGCGCCGGAATCGACAAAGATTGTCTGGCCGGTGACCGAGACGGCACCAAGCAGGTAGCGGACCGCCTGATAGACATCATCTACCGTGGCAAGTTTCCGTAGCGGCGACGACGCTTCCTCCCGCCTGGCGAACTCCTCTTCGCCCGGCGAGGGAATGATCATTCCCGGGGCGACTCCGTTGATCCGGATCCGGGGAGCCAGGACTGGAGCGAGCAGACGGATCTCCTCGGCGAGGGCGCTCTTGGCCAGCCGGTAGGCCTCCCTGCCATCCTTTCCCGCCAAGGCGTAGGAATCCAGGATATGGACGATCGAAGAACCCGCCCCACGGGCCGCATACCCTTGGGCGAGCAGGAACGGCGTCACCACGTGGATATCCAGACTGCGCCGCAAATCCCCAACCGTCGTCTGCTGGAACCGGGCGGAGAGGAACTCGCTGGCCGCGTTGACGATTCCATCCGTCGGCCCCGCCTCGTCCAGCACCCGCATGACGCACGAGGGGTCGGAAAAATCAGCATGACAGGTCCTTGCCTGGCCGGGGAACCGGTCGGGCAGGTCGCTTTCGCTCTGATGGACGGCGAGGACGAGGTTGTCCCCTGCCTCAAGGAAACGAAGCGCGATCTGGTAACCCAGTCTTCCCTGACGGGTGGCGCCCGTCAGCAGATAGGTATGAGGTCTCATACCGGTTATTAGATACACCACCCGCAAATCTTGTCAAAGCCAGATTCGGCGAGTACATTGTCTCCATGATCAAACAACCATTGGATTCCAAGGTTCTGGAGCATCTGGGCCATATCCCTGCCGATGCGAAAGACACCTATCTGTTGTGTGACGGACAGGTCCGTCTGACTGCCATCGGCGCCACCCGGCTCGTCAACGAGATGCAGGCCAATTTCCATACCGGTGTGCTCGAGACCCTGGTGCTTGGCAAGGCCTATATCGCCAGTCTGTTGATGGCAAGCTCGATGAAGGGCAACGACCGCCTGCAACTGACCGTCGAGTGCGGCGGCCCCATTGGCGGCTACACCGCCGAGGCCTGGGCCTGCGGGGCGGTGCGTGGCAGCCTGGTCCACAATCCCATCCCGCTTGCCAAACCGCTGGAGGACGCCAACCTCTCCCCCCTGTACGGCCCGGGATTCCTTACCGTCACCCGCCTGATCGAAGGCAACCGCGAGCCGGTCTCCGGGCAAATCATGATCGAACACGGCAACCTGGCCAAGGACCTGGCTCTCTACTACCACCAGAGCGAGCAGATTCCCACGCTGGTCGACCTTGCCATGCAGTTCGACAAAGATGGCCACCCCTCCGGTGCCGGAGGACTGTTCTTCCAGCTGATGCCGGGCTGCGACGAGAAAGCAATCAAGCAGGTCGAGGAGGTAGGCAGCCACCTCAAGCCTGTCGGCGCCTGGCTGGAGAACGGCCTGGACTTGCAGGCCTACGTCAACGTCCACTGCGCCGATTTGAGGCCGCAGCACCTGGACAGCGGCATGGTCGGCTTCTCGTGCCCTTGCAGCAAGGAAAGCTTCGCCGGCTATCTCCAGCATCTGCCGGAGGATACCCGTGAGGATATTCTCAAGAACGGGCCTTTTCCGCTAGAATTGACCTGCGGGAACTGCGGTTCCCATTATACATTCGAGAAAGATGCACTTGAGCGTTTGCTGAATGAACCAGCAGACAAGGAGAAAAAATGATCTTTTTTGTCACATCCGCACAAAACCAGAGCGACATCATCAAGGAAGAAGCGGCACAAGCAGGCTGCACCGACATCAAGCCTTTCGTGGGCGGGGTGGAATTCCAGGCCGACCTGAAGGCGGCCTACACCTTCTGCCTGACCAGCAGGGTCTCGACCCGCGTGCTCCTCGGCCTATATGAGGAGGACGGGGTGGAATCGGCCGACGACCTGTACGCCGCCAGCGTGCGCATTCCCTGGGAGGACTGGGTCAACCCCCAGCTCTCCTTCTCGGTCACCGAGACCGTCAAGCACACCGACTGGCTGAACAATTCCCATTTCGCCGCGATCAGGCTGAAGGACGCGATCGTCGACCGCATCCGCAGCGTCTATGACGGCGAGCGCCCACAGGTCGATGTCGAGAACCCGGATGTGACCTTCCACCTCCATCTGGATGACGGGCACATCTGCTGGTACGTCGACTTTTCCGGCAAGGCGCTGTACAAACGCGGCTACCGTACCGACGTGACCGACGCGGTCCTGTCCGAATACCTTGCCGCCGCCGTCATCTGGAGAAGCGACTGGAGAAAGGCGCTGAACGACGAGCCAGGCAAAAGACCGGTCTTGCTTGATCCTTTCTGCGGAGCGGGCACCATCGCCATCGAGGCTGCCTTGATTGCCAGCGACACCGCCCCCGGCATCGTCAACCCCGACCGGACCTTCGCCTTCCAGAAACTTCCCGGCTACGACAAGGAACTGTTCGAGTCCATCAAGGCCGATCTGATCGCCAAGAGCAAGGAAGGCCGGAAAAACGACATCAAGATCTACGCTTGGGACATCAGCCCGAAGGCCATCCGCATAGCCAAGGCAAACGCCCAGGCGGCTGGAGTGGCCGACCTGATCTCCTTCGGCGTGCAGGACTTCACCGACATCACTGCCGACGAGGTGCCCGCGCCCCGGGGCTATGTCATCACCGACCCCCCGTACGGCGTGCGCATGGACGCCGACGGGCCGATGCAGCTGCTCTACCAGCAGATGGGAGAGAAGTTCTCCAGCCTCTTCCTCGGCTGGCATATCGCCATCCTCTGTGGCGACCAGCAGTTGCTTTCCTACGTCGACATGAAGCCGGACCGCACCAACACGGTCAGCAACGGTGGCATTCCCTGCCAGCTGGCCCATTACTATGTCTTCAGCGCCGAGGAAAAGGCGGAGCGTACCGCCCGCGCCGAGGCCCGCAGGGCGGAGCGCCTGGCGCAACCGCTGAACGACATCGCCCAGATGGTCTACAACCGGCTGAAGAAGAATCTGGACGCGCTCGTCCCGCTGATGGAGAAGCAGGGAGTCACCTGCTACCGCATCTATGACGCCGACATGCCGGAGTTCAATGCCGCCATCGACATGTACGAGAAGAACTGGATTGTCCTGAGCGAGTACGAGGCGCCGAGGGAAATCCCCGAGGAGGACACCGAGCGCAGGCTCCAGGACCTGGTCGACGCGACCGAGCGCGTCACCGGCATCGACCGCGACAGGATCTTCGTGAAGACCCGTTCCCGCCAGAGCGGCAAGAAGCAGTACATGAAGTTCAACGACACCGGCAAGTATTTCATCGTCCATGAGAATGGATGCAAGTTCCTGGTCAACTTCAGCGACTACCTGGATACCGGCCTCTTCCTGGACCACCGCCCCATCCGCGCCGAAATCTGCAAGATGGCCAAAGGCAAGCGTTTCCTGAACCTTTTCTGCTACACAGGCAGCGCGACCGTCGAGGCCGCCAAGGGAGGCGCCCTGTCCACTGTCAGCGTCGACGCCTCGAGCACGTACCTTGACTGGGCGCAGCAGAACATGCGGCTGAACGGCTACACGACGATGAACCATTTCTTCTACCGGAGCGACGTGATGCGGTTCCTCTACGACACCTACGACCGCTTCGACCTGATCTTCTGCGACCCGCCGACCTTCAGCAACAGCAAGGACCGGAATTCGTTCGACGTGCAGCGCGACCATGTAGGTCTGATCAAAGCCTGCATGATGCACCTGGACACCGAAGGCACGTTGATCTTCTCCTGCAACTTCAGGCGCTTCCACCTGGCTCCGTTCCTCGACGAGGACTACGAGATCGAGGACATCACCCCCCAGACGATCGGCGACGATTTCCAGCGCGACCCGAGGATCCACTACTGCTTCCTCATCCGCCATAAGGCGGTGCGCAGCGCCATTCCCCGCTTCAAGGAAAAGGTGACCCTCAAGGCCGTCCTGAAAAAGAAAAAGGAAGCAGAAGATGGCGAATAATGTCGAGGTAGACCTTTTCTGTCCCTCCTGCCACGCGGTGCAACACCTGAAGATGCCCACCAGCGTGGATTTGGGAAGGGAGCCGAACCAGCAGTATGCCATCCTGACCGATTCCCTCTTCACCCACACCTGCACCAAGTGCGGTACCCGCTTCCAAGTGGAGCACGAACTGCTCGTGGTCCACAAGGAGGCGGGCTACGCCCTGCTGCTTGCCCCTGACGCCAAGGAGGAGGCCTGCAAGGTCGATGCTCCGGAGGAACTGGCCGGCTTGAAGCTCAGGCTGGTTAGGAACGTGAACGAGTTGAAGGAAAAGGTGCTGGCTTTCGAGGGCCTGCTCGACGACCGGACGCTGGAACTCTGCAAGCTCTACCTGGGCCTGCGTCAGGATCCGGCCGACCAGCAAGCCACGCTGCTCTTCGCCGAGCACCGGGACGGCCAGCTTTCCTTCAGCAAGCTGGGACCGACCGGGGAACTTGAGGGAATGGTGCAGGTTCCCGACTCCCTCTACCTCGACCTGGACGCGAAAGGGAAATCCTTGGAAACCGATCCGGAGAAATTTCAGCGGGTCGATCCGCTTTGGGTCTTCGGACAGATAGCCGGAAGCAAATAAACGGACAAGTCGCGGCCCCGTCCCATGACGGCCTCATCCTCGAACGAGGCCGTTTTTTGTGGATCGAGGACGCTCCAATCCACCTTCCAATGACGGAACCTGCCCATCTGTTCGAACAGCAGATGGATAGCCATACGATTGCCGCGAGCGAACGGATGGAGGGCAAGCAAGTCCCCCAGATATCCAGGAAGCAACGCCACCCGCCCGGCGAGATAGCCGTCGGTCTGCAACCGGAACAGGATTTCCTCGCCTTGGCTTGCAATCAGGGCAGGCGCGCAGTAGATGTCTGCAGGATAGGTACGCAGCATTCCCGCGAAAGGATCGATATCCCCGAAAAGCTCCCCATGCAGGTCCTGCAGCGTATCGAAGCCGAAGGGTGGTTCCGCTTTGCGCCAGAGGATCTCGGCAGCGCGGAGCGCGCTGAAATAGGCTGTCGTGTGGCTCAGGAGTGCCGGATCGGTGATGCCGAACAGGTTCTCGCCTTCCTCCATAGCGCCCCGCACCTGGTAGCCGGTGTCCAACTGGTGGCGCTCGATATAGTCGTCGATACAGGCGTCAGCGTGGTGCCGATGGGCGCAGACCCCCTCGAGGGCCTGCCTTTCCCGCCCGTCCAGGACTTCTCCGGCGAGATGGAAGGCGATGAAGGAAGGGACCATCAGAAACGGTACCCCACCACCGCGTGGGCGCCAAAGGTCATCGCCCATCAGTCCCTGTATTCCGGGGCGTCCCTGACACTGTGGCC
>CAJMOS010000050.1 GCA_905215015.1 uncultured bacterium
TCTGCACTTCCGAGGCACCATCGAGTTTTGCGGCCTCGATCAGTTCCGTGGGAACCTGCATGAAGTACTGCCTGAGCAGGAACACGCCGAAAGCGCTTGTCATGAACGGAAGGATCTGCGGGACCAGGGTTCCCAGCAGCTTCCACCGGCTCATCATCATGTACACGGGAAGAAAGGTGATCTGCCCAGGGGTCATGAACGCGATGATCACCAAGGCAAAAAGCAAGGACTTCCCTTTGAACGAATACTTCGCGAAGCCATAGGCTGCCGGAATCATGACCGCCAGCTGGATGACCAGGATTGCCGCGACGACAATGACCGAGTTCCGCAAAAAAAGCAGGAAGGGCCGTGATGTCCAGGCGTCAACGTAGTTGGAGACCATAAAATGGCGGGGAATGATGGTGGCCGGGAACGTCATCGTCTCCTCGCTGGTCTGCAGCGATACGGAAAGCATCCACAGGAACGGGAAGACGAACAGGAAAATCAGGACCAGCTTTCCGAGAAAGGAAACACAGGAAAGGGTGGTTTGGAACCTCGTCTTTTTCATATGGCACCCCTTATTGGTAAAATACCCGCTTGGAGAGTACTTTGAAGTAGACAGCGGAGAGCAGCGCGACAATCACCAGCAGCACGACACCGGCGACAGCTCCATAGCCCCACCGGTAGTTGGTGAACACTTCCATGTAGATGAGATAGGCAATCGAGCTCGTCGCGTTGTTCGGGCCTCCCATGGTCATCACCAAAATCAGCTCGAACACCTTGAATGCGGAAATCGTCAGGACAATCAGGACAAAGAAGATCTGCGGGGAGATGATGGGAAGGACAATCTGGAAGAAAATCCTCACGCCACTGGCGTGGTCGAGCTCCGCGGCCTCGTAAATATCCTGGGGAACGCTCTGGATGGCGGCGATGAAAATCAGCGTGTAGTAGCCCACGCTCTGCCAGACAGAGATGAAGATGATGGAAGCCAAAGCGCTTTTCGAGCTTTGCAGCCACTGGCTGGTAGGCAGGCCGAGGGTCCGCAGGAAGGAATTCATGATGCCGTACTGCGGCTCAAGAATCCACATCCAGATCAGGGAGATGGAGACGGTGGCGACAATATGCGGGAAGAACACGCAAACCTGCGAAAGCCGGTCGATCGTCCGTTTCTTCCGTCCAATCCATTCGGCAATCAGCAGAGAGAGGACCATGATCAGGGCCACGGTCACGAAAGAATAGATGACCGTGTTGGTCATCGATTTGGAAAAGGAATCTTTCGCGAACATCCTGCTGTAGTTGGTCAGCCCGACGAACTTCGTCTTCGATGCGTTGAGCATGTTGACATCGTAGAAGCTGAGCTTCACCAAGCTGAAAATCGGGTAGAGGCAAAACAACAGGATCCCGATGATGGCGGGAGCCACCAACAGGTAAGGAGTCAAGATTTTTTTGATACGGTAGTGCTTCATGTAGTGTATTTCCAGATAAGCAGACAGGGTGTCGGCGTCACCGACACCCTGTAGCGGAGGCAATGGTTTACTTGCCAGCCATGATATCCTTCACGGACTTCGCGAAGATGTCGATCTGCTGCTGGACATCGGCGTTGTCGTACATCGTGGCGTCAATCAACGTGTACAGCTCGTTCATGATCTGTCCACCCTGAGGCACACGGGAACCACGGTCGTCAGCGTACTGCAGCAACTCATACGCGGTCTTGCGGCCAGGAAGCTTCTTCCAGAGTTCCTGCTCCTGCTCGCTGGAGGCCATAGTCTTGGTGATCGGCAGGTAACCGGAGTTCTGGGTGAAGAACAGCAGTCCGTTCGGGTCGGTCAGCAACCAGTCGATGAACTTCCAGGCTTCCTGCTTGTGCTGGGAACCCTCGAGCATGACCAATGCGTTTCCACCAGTCGGCACGCTCAGCACATCCCCTTTCGGCGGGAAGAAGACCTGGCAGTCAAAATTGGCGGAAGACATTGTCGAGACCAGGGCTCCGATGGAGTTCCACAGCATCGCGCACTTGCCGTCGGCGAACATCTGGGTAACCACCGTGCCGCCGTTGTTCGCGGGAGCGAAGAACAGCTCCTGGGAATTCTTCATATCCTGCAGGAACTTCCAAGCCTTGTAGGCGTGACCGTTGTCCACACAGCCCAGACCGGTGCGTTCCTTGTTGATCAGGTCTCCACCAGCCTGCGCGACGGTCATGTACCAATACCAGGTATCACGGATCAAGCCGAGTCCGTAGCGCTCGACCTCGCCCTTGTCGTTGACTTTCTTCAGCTTCTCGCAAGCAGCCCTGAGCTCATCCCACGTGGTGGGGACCTCGACGCCAGCCTCCCTCATGATGTCCATGTTGACGTACATGACGGGAACGGAGCGGCCAAACGGAATCGCGATCATCTTGCCGTCCTGCTTGAAATCCCAGCTGAACGCGTCGATGAAATCATCTGGATCGACTCCGTCCTTTTTCATGTAGGGCATCAGGTCGGCAAGGACACCCTCCTCGCTTCCGAACACACCAACATGGTCGACACCCATCTGGAGCAAGTCAGGGTTCTCGCCGGCGGACACGGCGTTGATCGCTTTCGAGGCAGCAGTCCAATAGTCACCCTGATAGGAAGGCACCACCTCGACGTCGTCATGGGTCTTGTTGAACGCATCACACATCTGCGTGATCAAGTCGCCATTCTTTCCCCCCATGGAGTGCCAGAACTGGATCTGCACCTTACCGGTCTTCGCCGCAGACTGCGAAGAGGCCGGGGCCGCTTCCTTGGAGCCCTGTCCGAAAGACATGCCGACCGCAATAGCGGTGAGCAACATCACGCTGAGAAGTTTTTTCATCGTTTCTCTCCCTTGCAAGCCTTACATTCGTTTCAAAACTGCTTTTATTTCGTTTCAACAGTTTTCAACTTACACTATGGGATTAAAAGACAAATTTGTAAAGAAAATATTCAATTAATGTTATAAATTAACTATCGTATTGAAATGTCTGCAGGTATGCATCCAAGTCGAACGAAAAGTTTTACTTCAACAATATGCAGGAAAATCGCGACAGACAAAAGACAGTGGTCGGTTCCTGTCTTGTGCTGCCCAACGGACAACTGTCCGTCAGGCAAGGACCTCTTTCCAGTCCTGGACGGTATGCCCGGCAGGTGGATCGTCTTCCCCTTCTCCAGGCGGAACTGCCGGCATGGCGCTTCTCCTTGATCTGTCTGAGCGCAGCATCCCCGAGACACAACGTTCCGGTCGTATGCCCTGCGCATTTCCTGGTTCGGAAAACGAAGGCAGCACAGCGAAAGCCCTTCGTCATAGCTCCCGATGGTCAGGTATCCCGCCTGCAGCAGAAGCGCCTGCACCTTGCCGGCGTCCCCCTTCTTCCTGCCCAATTCGGCACAGCCAAAGGCTCCGAGCGTGCTTTTCGCCAGGTCCACCGACTGCGTCATGCCCATCACCAGCTTCATGCTGCCCGCCTCGATCCAATTCCTGAAACGGCGGGGGTGGAGAGGAGGTACATGTCGCCTTCCTGACGGACAAGAAAATGCGGCACGGAAGCCATCCCTTTTCCAATTTCCAATGGAAAGCAAGGTTGATGGAACCGTGCTCTTCCTTCCAAAGGCAGGAAGAGCCTCCATCCCCACGGAAAACGACAGCCGGGAGGTTATTCCAGAGCTTTCAGAATCTGCTCGTAGGGAATGCCCACGAAGGCGCTCACCGTGTGCAGTGGCGTGCTCAGCACCCAGTTGCGATGCATTTCCGCCTCGCGCCTGCGTTCCTCGTCATCTCCCTGTTCATACAGGCTGGCCAATTGCTTCAACATCGCCTCGAACTTGGGGTACCTCCAGCCGGACTCCAGGATGTCCCGGATTGTCGTCGTGTCGGAAATCTTCACCGGATGCGGCTCTTCAAGGACCGTCACCTCGCCCGTCAGGGCGATATCCCGGCTCGAGGTGCCGACTTCTACTCCATAGGTCCCCCGCTCCGCATGCCAGGATTCCGTGTAGGTGTCCCAGTAGGCGAAGGAACGCTTGTCGAGCGGGAAGGAAACCCTTTGTTTCTCCCCTTTCTTCAGGAACACCTTCCGGAAGCCTTTCAGCTCGTGGACCGGACGGGCGACTGTCGGGTGCTTGGGGGCGATGTAGAGCTGGACCACTTCCGCTCCATCACGGTCGCCGGTATTCTCCACTTCCACCGAGACCGAAAGGGTGTCGCCCTCCTTCCAGGTAGGAGAAGAAATCTTCAGCGTGCCAAGACGGAAGGTTGTGTAGGAAAGGCCGTACCCGAAGGGGAATGCAACCTGCTGCCTGCGGGTATCGTAGGCGCGGTAGCCGATGAAGAGGCCCTCCCCGTAATAGGCGTCGTGACCGTCACGGCCATAGTCGAGGTAACAGGGGGTGTCTTCCAGCCTGAGCGGAAAGCTCTCCGCCAATTTTCCCGAAGGGTTCGCCCTGCCCAGCAGCAAGTCCACCGTGGCGCCACCAACGGCCTGTCCGCCAAGATACATATGCAAAATAGCGCTGACAGAGTCCTTCCACGGCATCGCCACCGGGCTGCCCGCATGCAGGACCACCACGACGCGCTTATGGATTTCCGAAAGCTTCCCAATCAGTTCGTTCTGGCAGGCGGGAAGATCCATGTGGCTCCGGTCATAGCCTTCGGACTCGAACGAGTCAGGCATGCCGGCGAAGACCACCACCGTCCGATAGGAACCTGCGGCCTCAAGAACCGCGGCAAGTGCCTTCGGGTCCGATGTCTCGTTGTCCATACCCCAGCCAGGAAGCCAGTCGCAATGGGCATCCTCCAGCGCGCTTTCAATCCGTGTGGCGTTGATATGGCTTGAACCGCCACCTTGGTAGCGGGGAGCCTTGGCGAACGGGCCGATGAAGAGCACCTTGTCGAACGAAGGAAGCGGGAGCAAGTCGCCATCGTTCCTCAGCAACACCGCGCACTGTTCCTCCGCCTTCTTGGCGAAGAGGTGGTGGGCCTCCCGGTCGTAGGGCTTTTCCTCCACTCCCAGGCCCTTGTCGATCCAGGCAAGGATCCTGGCCACCGACTCGTCAAGCACCTTCTCGTCCAGGGTTCCATCCCTGACCGCAGCCACCAGGCGCTGGTCGTTCTCCGCGCTCGGACCCGGCATCTCCAGATCCAGAGCAGCCTTGTGGGCCTCAACCGTCCGGTTCATCCCGCCCCAGTCGGTCATGGCAACACCGTCAAAGCCCCACTGCTCGCGCAGGATCTTGCGCAGAGTCAGAGGGTTCTCGCAACTGTAGGTGCCATTGATGCGGTTGTAGGAGGTCATGACCGTCCAAGGTTTTCCTTCCTTGACCGCGATCTCAAAGGCGGCAAGATAGATCTCGCGGAGCGTCCGCTCGTCGATGTGCTCGTTGATGTTCATGCGGCTCTTTTCCTGGTTGTTGGCGGCGAAGTGCTTCAGGCTGACTCCCACGCGATGCTTCTGCACACCCTTGATGTAGCTGGCGGCGAGCTTGCCGGCAAGGTAGGGATCCTCGCTCAAGTACTCGAAGTTGCGTCCGCACAGCGGGCTGCGCTTCATGTTGACGGCAGGTCCGAGCACCGTGTGCACCTTCTGTCCGGCGGCCTCCTCTCCAAGCGCGGAACCCACCTCTTCGAGCAGGCCGGCATCAAAACTGGAAGCGAGGGCGGAACCCGAAGGGAAGCAGATGGCCGGCACGGCTCCAACGTACCTTCCATTCACCTGCTCGGTCTGGGTCCTGAGTCCATGAGGACCGTCACTGACCATGATGGAAGGAACGCCGAGGCGTTCGACAGCCTTGGTCCACCAGTTGTCCGCTCCAGAGCAGAGCCCTGCCTTTTCTTCCAATGTAAGATGTTTCAGCAAATAGGGAATATCGAGATGCATGGGGAAACCCTCCACAAGTACTGTATCACGAAAAGCACCGGAATACAGCAGTGCCGATTCCGGTGCAGGAGATGTTGCATATTCCAACGAAGGCTCTTACCGACTTGTTCCTATACTTATATGCCTTCGACGGCCCGCCTGAGCATGACGAACCAGAGCATGGTCCAGTAGCAATCAGGTACTTGCCATTTCCGCATCCTCGTAGGTATCACGTCTCTCTCCTTTCGGGCCTGGGCCGAACTCAACCTGGTCGGCGAGCACATACAGGCGCGAGTGGTTCTTCAGATCCTCCTTTCCCACCCAAGTGGACTGCTTCAGCCTGCCAAGCACACGCACCCGTTTTCCCTTCTTCAGATATTGGGCGCAGCAGTCCGCCAGGGTCGTCCAGCACTCCACGTCAAGAAAGACGGTCTCCGCCTGTTCCTGCTTCTCTTCCCCTTCCTTGATTCGGCGATAGCCGTTCATGGCGATGGTGAAACTGCAGACCGTCTTCGCCGACGGTCCCACCGACTTGCTTTGGGGATCCGCCACCAGGTTGCCCTCTGCGATGACGGAATTCAAATCTCTCACAGGTTCCTCCTTTGCCTTCCGGCCGGGGCGCCGCCGGCCAAAAAGCCTCTAACCTATCTATACGTACTTTCCCTCCGTTTTGATTCACTCTTTTTCAAATGCGTGTTAGGGTAGACGGCGGAGGACGACATGAGCGTTACGGTCATTTCACTCGGTGGTTCCATCATCGCTCCCGATTCGGTGGACATCGATTTTCTCAAGGCATTCAGCAAGGAACTCAGGGCATATCTCAAAGAGGATGCGTCTCGCAAGGTGATTCTGGTTTGCGGAGGCGGAGCCCCCGCCCGGGTCTACCAGCAGGCAGCCAAAGCCGTGGCACCCGGCATTGACAGCTCCTATCTGGACTGGATCGGCATCAGGGCCACCCACCTGAACGGACAACTGGTACGTACCCTCTTCTCGGACATCTGCAGCGACCAGCTGGTCATCGACCCGACCAGCAAGGACATCGAGTTCAAGGGGCAGGTGCTGGTAGCCGGGGGATGGAAGCCGGGCTTCTCCAGCGACAACGACGCCGTCCTGCTCGCCGAACGTTTCGGCGGCAAGCTGATCATCAACCTCTCCAACATCGAGAAAGTCTATACGGACGACCCGAGGAAGAATCCCCAGGCCAGACCGATCGACAAGATCAGCTGGGAAGATTTCCGGAAGATCGTCGGCGACGACTGGGTTCCAGGCAAGAACACCCCGTTCGACCCGGTAGCCAGCAGGAAAGCCGCCAGCCTCGGCATGAAGGTGGTCTGCTCCAAAGGAACCCGGATCCAGAACACCATGGCGATTCTCCGCGGCAAGGCGTTTGTCGGAACCACAATCGGCTAACCAAGCTTCTTCCGCTTCAGCTGGAGGAAGTATCCGAGCGCATCGGCAAAGGAGGCAGGGAACGGGACATCCTTGGTGAAATCGGGAATCCAGGGAATGTTGTCCGCCAAGTCCTGCACAAAGCCATTGTCGATGCCAAGCTCTTCCAGCTTATCAATCAAAAGGTTGTACTCCTCCTCGGTGATATCCTTGAAACCAGGATTCTCCTTGGGGGGTACAAACTGCACCATCAGGCTGAGCCAGGCATGGGCGTCCAGCTTCTCCTTGTAGTATTCCAGGAAATCAAGCGTCGACTGCATCTGGCCGGGAAACCACAGATGCCTGACCAGAATGCCATGAAGCCCCTTATGGTCCAGCTTCGTGACGGGATGGCGTTTGACAATCCACTCCATCACCCCCCCAATCACATCTGCATACCTCGGGGTCCCGCAGAACTGCCCGGCGCACGCATGGTCCAAGGTCTTCACGTCGATCAGATACAGGTCGGTCAACGGATCGAGAATTCGCAGCCCGCTTGCCGACTCATAGCCGGAACTGTTGTTGACGATGGGAAGCTGCAACCCCTGTTCCCGGGCCATGCGGATGGCAATCGAAATCGAGGGATAGAAATGGGTGGGGGTCACCAGGTTGATGGTCGCAGCCCCCATCTTCTGCAGTTCCAGCATCATCCTTGCCAGCTCTTCCAGAGAGACCTCGATGCCGACATGCTCGTCGCCGGCCGAAATCTGATAGTTCTGGCAATAGGCGCAGTGGAGCGGACACCCGCAGAAGAAAATCATCCCGGAGCCCTTCTTGCCTTTTACCGGCGGTTCCTCTCCCCGGTGCAGACCGCTCCAAGCGACCCTGACCACACTCGTCTCCCCACAGACACCCTTCTTGCCATGCAGGCGGTCAACCCCGCACTGGTTCGGGCAGAGCATGCAATGCGCGTACGCGCCCAGTATCGTCGTATCGATCATGCCAGCATTGTACCGTAGAGACAGATCTCTTGCCACCCGAAAGCAGAGTGAAAGTCAAATATTAAATCAAAATTATATTCCGTTTAAGGTCTATTATTTTGGTTATTAAATGAAATTCAAGCAGAGTGCTCTGTTGACCATTTGCCGGCATTGACCTTAAATAATCCCTATGGGTGGAAAAGCTTTCTTTTCAAGACAGCCAAAAGGGAAAAGCCCTCAGGAGCGGTATATCCTCTGCATCGACGGCGGAGGCATGCGTGGGGTCATTCCGTGCCATCTGCTCGCCAAACTGGACGAAATGCTGAAAGAGCGGGGAGACCAACGCCCTCTGGCGGAACACTTCGACCTGATCGCGGGCACTTCCACCGGCGGTCTGATCGCCCTTGCGCTGACAATCCCCCTTGGGAAAAGCGGATTCGCGCAAGACGAGAGCGAGCAGGGCCTTGTCTATCAGCCAAGGGCGCAAAGCTGGATGCGGCGGCTCCTGCATCTGCCTGTAACCGAGGAAGCAGTCGGAGCCTTTCCCCGTACTGCCACCATCCAGGAAATCAGCGAACTCTACCGGGTCAATGGCAAAAGGATCTTTCCCAAACGGCAATCCCGGTTCTTCGGCTCTTTCTTCACTGACAAGTATGATGTCGGGCCGCTGGAAGAGTTCCTGCAGGAGAAGTTCCTCGACACCCCGCTCTCCGAGGCAGTGGTGCCTGTGCTGGCTACCTCCTACAATATCGCCGAAAGCGGAAGGCCCTTCATTTTCACCAGCAGGGATTCCCATCAGTTCCTGTTCCGCGAGGCGGGACGGGCCACCAGCGCCGCCCCCACCTATTTCAAGCCCGCCACCATGACCGACCGGGTCACCGGCGAGCCGCTGATGCTGATTGATGGGGGACTCGTGGCCAACAACCCCGTGCTCTATGCGTTGCAGGAAGCCCGTAAGCTCTACCCTGACTGCACGACCTTCCACATCCTCTCGCTCGCCACCAGGCAACCGGAAATCCACATTGAGATGAACGGCAACACCGGCATGGTCGCCTGGCTCGATCCCTCGCAGGGGGCTCCGATCCAGAGGATTCTCTCTACCGCGCAGGAACAGACCAGCAGCTCGATCATCCGCTCCATCCGTGGGGTGGACTATGTCCGTGTCGAGGGACCGCTTTCGGCCGGCTACAAGCTGGACGAGACCGCAAGTGAGGCGCTCGCCACGCTCCAGGAAGACGCCGACGCGATGTTCAAGAACCATGAGGAAGAACTGGCCCGATACGTACAGATGCTCTCCAGACGTACGAATTTCGACCAGCTGAGGCTCGACCCGATTCCCCCTACCACCATCAAGGTGACTACCAATGCACTACAAACAACAGCAACTTGAGGACCAACTCAGAGCGCTGTGCGATGACTTGGACGACTACCTCGAGGACACCTACGGGGCAGAGTACCATCTCCGGCCGAACAGGCAACCCCGTGGCACCACATCCAGCAACCAGTACGACGGGCTTTTCGCCACCGCTCCCGCCTTCACCCTGGGCTATGGAAGCGAGCATGGCAAGGGATACGTGGTGGAGATTTCCATCTGCACGTTCGACTGGATCGAGCCAAAGCGCCGCAAAGAGATTTTCGATGATGCCTTCGCGTATGTCCGTTCGGTTCTCCCGCACTATTTCCCCGAACGGAAGCTCACAATCGTCCACGACGGAAACGTGATGAAGATTGTCGGGGACTTCTCACTCGGCGATGTGTGAGAGCAGGTGGTCCAGCTGTTCGTTCGCTTTCCTAATGAATTCATGATATCGTTTTGCACGGTGCCCGCAACTATCGTCACTGATTGACCTTACAATCATGATGTCGGTGTCTAGCTCCTTCGCAGCAAAGGCAACTCCATAGCTTTCCATATCACAGAACAACGAACCGGAAAGCTGGGGGTGGGTTTCTTGGTAAGGACGGGTAACAAAGACATCGCCCGAGGCGCAGCGCCCCGCGGGAAGACCGGGAAACGGATGGCAGGCAATCTCGCCAACCACCCCGCCCCTGCCATTGGGAAGCTCCCCTGCCAAAAGGCCGAACCGGGTCAAATCGACGTCATGCTGCCAGACGCTGGTGGCCGTGACGACGTCCCCGATGTGCAAGGATGGGTCCAACGCCCGCGCGGTCCCGACGCACACGACCAAGTCCGGTTTCTCGGATGCGATGACGCGATAGGCATGCAGGGCGGCCTGGAGCTTGCCCACGCCAACGACATGCGTATGGAGGCAGCTGATTCCTTCGAGTTCCTGGAAACTTGCAGCGACGGCGAGCACCTTCATAGGGCGACCAGTTCCTTCCGGATGGTCCGGACGTCCACTCCAAGCTTCGGGTCTCGATGGGTACGGGAAACAGCAAGCGCCACCAACGTGATCGCCTGCTTGACCGCACGCTCCTCATCGACCCCTTTGACCAGCTGGCCGAGCAGTACCGCGTCAAACAAATCCCCCGTCCCCGGATAGGAAGCAGGATAGTGCTCGAAGGGAATGGTCGTGGCATCGGTCGCCACCACCCACCCTCCATGTGTTTCCAGGCCGGTAATCAGGTGATGTCTGCCGGGAAGTCGTCCGCAATCTTCAGGAAGTGGCTCCCGGTCCAACCCCAGAAGCAGCTTCGCCTCGGTCGGGTTGGGAGTCACATAGGTAGCCCTTGGGGCGAGTTTGTCCCGAAAACTACCGACCAGAGCGGGATCGATACCCTGGTAACATGTTCCGCCATCTCCCAGCACAGGGTCGCAGAAGAGCAGCGTCCCGGAGTGTTCGTCCAAAAACGGCAACAACGCGTCCACCTGGCTGGAGCTGGAAAAATAGCCGGTATAGATGCCGGAAAAACGGAGGCCGAGCCGAGTCCACACCCCGAGGATTTCACTTAGGGAATCGGTCTCCTCCTTCCGATAGGGGTCAAGGAACCCATCGCTCTGGGTGGAAAGCAAAGCGGTCGCAACCGGACAGGCTTCGACCCCCAGCATCTCCAGCGTGGGGATCATGACGGTCAACGAGCTCTTGCCATAGGAGGAAAGGTCCGTCAAAAGGACAACACGTTTTTCCATGCCTGGCACCTCCAGATCGATTGTTGGTATGATACCATACAAACGAGGTGATGACGATGATAGTGAAAGATTCTCGGACAGGTTTTCCCATTTTCGACTCTGCGTACAACCCTTTCAAGGGGCCGCTTCCCACCCAGGAGGATATCGCAAGGGGATTGAAACCCATGATTCTCAGCGCCAGTGGCTGGCGCAAGGTTTTCTCCCAGAGTGGCGACGCGGAGAGCGCTGAGCCGGAAATCGCAAAACGCGACGCCTATCTGGCGGCCGCGGCGGCCTTGGTCCATGCGGAATACCTGAAGACCCAAAAGCAGGATCCTTCCGTGCTGGTCGGGGTCGACGCCCGACCCACAGGGTATTCGATCGCCCAGTGCGCGATCCGCGCATTTCTCGCCGGGGGAATCAAGGTACGGTATCTGTTTATCGCCTCGGCCCCGGAAATCATGGCTGAAAACGCAAAGGGAGAACACGGTTGCGATGGGTTCTTCTACATCTCCGCCAGCCACAATCCGCTTGGACACAACGGCATCAAGTTCGGAGGATCCGGCGGTGTCTACCCCGGTTCGGTCACCGGGCCTTTCGCAACCCGGTTCAAGGAACTGCTTGGCGACCCGTCGTCCATCCAGCAAAAACTGCTCTCGGTGGACGAGGCGGCGCTCGAGGAAGTCTATCAGAACAGCGGGAAAGCGAAAGCCGAATCCTTGAAGACCTACCACGATTTCGTTCTGGAGACCGGCGAGCGTCCCATCGGCGCTTACCAGGAATTGCTGAGAAACCAACCCCTAGGTGTCGTCATCGACTTCAACGGAAGCGCCAGGGCCGACAGCATCGACGTCTCCCTGCTGGAGGAACTGGGAGCCAGACTGATGACGGTCAACGACAAGTGCCGCGAGGTGGTCCACGGAATCGTTCCCGAAGGAGAGAACCTCCAGCTCTGCAAGGACTCCCTCGAGATGGCGCACCAGTCGGACCCCGCCTTCGTCGTCGGATACTTGCCGGACAACGATGGGGACCGTGGCAACATCGTCGTCTGGGATGACGCGGAAGGCTGCGTGGCCGTTCCCCCCGCCCAAGAGGTTTTCGCGCTGGTGGTCATGGCGACCCTGAGCGAGATGCAGCTTTCCCATCCGGAGGCAAGGCTTGCCATCGCCGTCAACGGACCGACCTCGATGCGCATCGACCGGATTGCCGGCGCCTTCGGCTGCAAGGTCTTCCGCAGTGAAGTCGGAGAGGCGAATGTCGTGCAACTTGCCGACCAGCTACGTACACAGGGCTATCTGGTCAAGATTCTTGGCGAAGGCTCCAACGGCGGCAACATCACCGACCCGGCCAGGGTGCGCGATCCGATGAACACCATCATCACTCTGCTGAAACTGCTGGGCGATCCCGAAATCATGCGGAACTGGTGCGAGAAGAGCGGACAGCCCATGCCCGGGAAGGTCACCATCTCCCGAGTGCTGGACAGCCTGCCGGTCTTCACCACGACCGGCGCCTTCAGCAAGGACGGCACCATGCAGACCCATCTGGACGCAGGCACGCTGAAACGCAACTACGAAAAGGTCTTCCACGAGGAATGGGAAGAGCATGCCGACAAGCTCAAGGAAGAGGGCATCTACGGATACCGGATCTACCAGTCCGAAGGAACCGTGACCCGCGAGGGAATCGGCGAGACGTTCCGGCACGCCCCCTTCAAGGGTGGCTGGAAGGCTTGCTTCCTCGATCAAAACGGCAAAGAGACCGGCTTTATCTGGATGCGCCCCAGCGGAACCGAACCAATCTTCCGGGTCCTCTGCGACGTGGAAGGCGACCATCCCGCCCTGCACGACAAGTTGCTTGCCTGGCACCGCTCGATGGTACGGAAAGCCGACAACCTGTAAAAGACAGTTGTCTGAAGCGCAATTCGCACCCTCAGACAACGGGATCCCAAATCTCGTTCAGGAGGCCTTCAAGGGTCTCCTGTTGTTTTTGTTTGCCCCGCAACTCGCATTCCCACACGACGATGGGACGCCAGCCCATGGATAGGAGCCGTGCAATCGAGCGCTCGTCCCTGGCCCGGTTGCGCTCGATCTTGCGTCTCCAGAATTCCTGATGGGTCTTCGGAAGGCGGAAAAGGCTACAATTCTCATGACCGTGCCAGAAACAGCCATTGACAAAAATGACGGTGCGGTATTTGGGCAGGACGATGTCCGGCCTGCCCGGAAGTCTGCGGTCCGAGGTGCGGAATCTCAGACCGTGGCGGAACAGAAACCGCCTGACCAAGAGCTCGTCCTTGGTATCCCGGCCCTTGATTGCCGCCATCACCTGGCTACGCTTCTGGGGCGAGAGCAGGTCGCTCATTCGCTCAAACCGGCAATTGCCGCTCCAATGGTCGGGGCTTCCTCGACGTGGAGCAGGCGAATGTAACGGCGATACTGTCCCTCCAGGTATTGCCGGAGGTACCGCTCGACAGCCTCCTTCAGCCCCTTGGTCTGGTAGTAGGTGGTGCCATCGATATTCAGTGCCACAGGCTTCTCTTTCTCCATACCTGCGCCGCTCTGCAGGACAGTGGCGGTAATACAGGCTGCCGTCAGTTTGGCGGCCTTCTCCACCACGGCTTGGGCAATCTCGAGCATCTTGGACCTGTCGTCAGGATTGGCGAGCGCCTCGCCGATCAAGCCGGTCGCGGGGTCTGTCAGGAACTTGCTGACCTGGATGGTCGTCCACCGCTCCTGGTCCGTCAAACGCCCCACGCTCTCCTGAGAGAAGAGATGTCCATCAATGACCGCATGACGCATCAAGGTCCAGCACTGCAAGCCAAGATAGGCTCCGCTGACCATCTTTTCAAAATGGTAGTGGAGCGGATCTTTGGTCGAGGCGAAGATCTCGCTTCCAAGCCGTCCGCCGGCGATATCGAAGTTGCCGCTCTCGATGTTGACACACTGGGAGCCAGTTTGCCGATGGATCTTGCCGATGTTCCTGTTCTGCTCCACATAGGCCATGTTGGTACCGGTGCCGAGGATCAGCCCCATGTAGCCGCTTATCGGGTCGGAGCCTGTTGCCGAAGGTCCCGCAAGCAGGGTCGCCACCGTGTCATTGACCACGGTCAGCTTCTTACGGGAGACAGCATGTCCGCGACGGGCAAGCTCATCCAACAGGCCTTTGCCGACCGGTTTGCCGATCACATCCGGAGCCTGGATTTCCTTGCTGAACATCAACGGGACTCCATCCCGGTTCTCGGTGATTCTGGCGGCGTAGGAAAAACAGAAGCCGATATGGTCGCTCTTCCCAATCAGACGCTCGACCTGGTCGGCGAACGCGCCGAAAAACTCCGGAGCGCTCACCTTGCGGGCGATGCCAGGCATGGCGGTCTTCTGCCAGTCGCTGATGACGGCCTTTCCCGACTTGTCAAAAGTGACCAGACTGGTACGGAAGTTGGTTCCGCCGGCGTCCAGGACGATGATCGGTTCGCCACTGGGAATATGGTCGGGTATCGAGACGTAGGCGGGAATCATCTCCAGGGAACTTGCCCTTCCCTGCAACCCATCATCCATGGCTGTTTGAAATGCACGCACCAACGCGTCAAAATCCACCGCTTCGGGACCGGCGTCCCATGCTGCCAAAAAAGCCTTCGTATCCATCGTGTGTTCCTTTTGTCTCCGTATTGTACTTCTACTCGTACCGGAATTCCAAGCCGTCGGTGACGATTCCTCCGCTCGCAATCATGGCTTTTCCTCTCACCCGGATCGGGCGGGAGATACGCCGTCCTTCCAAGAGAAGGTCGACCTCGACCGCCACCTCGGCCAAGCGCCGCGCCAGGGCCTGGGCCACCAGCGTCACGACAGTAGAACCTTTGGGCCAGTCCGTCCGATAGGTACCGGAAAGAAGGACGTCACCTTTTTTCCAGTCATGGACAGCAAGCACGTCCCGGCACTGCTCATCCAGCGGTCCTTTCGCTTGGCCGGCAAGCCGTTGATACCATGTTTGATTGCCTGGTTTTTCAGGAACATTGGACAAATACCCACTCAAGTCGCTCTGAGAGACCATCAATGTACGAGGAAGCGATTCCTGGCTCAGCGTACAGCCAGGCATAAAATACTGAGGATCGGCAATATAGCCGGCAGTCACCGCGAGAGCACAATCGGTCACTGCCGCGCGGGCGACGAGATAATCATTGCCCGACACTTCGAGGGCGGACAAAGGGAAGGCGAATATCAGGACAAGCAGCATCGTCAGGATTCTGCGCATAGCCCATCCTATTCCAAAAAGGATGGTTATGGTACAATTTCTTCCATGGAAAAAACACCTGAGACCATTCTTTGGTATGATCTGGAGACCTTTGGCCTCAACACCCGTTATGACCGTATCGCCCAGTTCGCCGCCCAGCGGACCGACCTGGACCTGCATCCGGTAGGCAACCCTGTCGTCCTCTACGGAAAGATCAGTGACGACTACCTTCCTGACCCGCTTTCCTGCATGGTCACCGGCATCACCCCGCAGGAAACCGAGGCGAAGGGCCTGTGCGAGTATGAGCTGATCAAGCAGGTCAACGCGCTCTTTTCTGTACCGAACACCACGGTCGCCGGCTTCAACAACATCCGGTTCGACGACGAGATGGTCCGTAGCTGTCTTTACCGGAACTTCTTCGACCCCTACGAACGGGAGTGGAAAAACGGTTGCTCCCGCTGGGATATCATCGACATGATCCGGGCTTGCCATGACCTCAGGCCCGAGGGTATCAATTGGCCGGCGAGCAATCCGAACACCTCCATGCCGGTCGTCAAGCTGACCAGCCTGACCGAGGCGAACCATATCGACCAAACGGGAGCTCATGACGCCATGGTGGATGTCAATGCCACCATCGCCGTTGCCCGTCTGGTCAAGGAGAAGCAACCCCGCCTGTATGCGTGGGCATGGAAATACCGGAACAAGAACCTGCTGAAGAACCTGATTCAGACACCATTCGGCTCTCCTGTGCTGCTGACCAGCGCCATCTTCACCAACCCAAACGGCTACTCTGCCATGGTGGTTCCCATCACCCCTGCGAAGGACGTAGGGAACACCTTCATCTGCTTTGACTTGATGCAAGACCCCATGCCGCTCTTTGCCGCCAAGAACCCGCAGGAATTGATGCAGGTGCCCGGCATCTGCACGCTTGCCATCAACCGATGCCCCTTCGTTACCCCGATCAACCACAGTTTCCCGGACGATGGCACCTACAAGCGTCTGGGCATCGACCGCGACAAGTGCCGCGAGACCTACCGTCTGCTGAGGGAGCACGCAGAGCTGATCCCGATGCTCAGGGATGCCAGGGCCGCCGAGCAATACGATGATGTGAAGGACACCGATTTCGAGATCTACAGCGGCGGCTTCTTCCCCGACAGCGACAAGATGCAGTTCCAGGCAATCCATCATACCGCTCCCAGCCAGAAGTTGTCCTTAGGCATCCACTTTCAAGACCAACGCATACCGGAAATGCTGATGCGGCACGTCGCCCGCAACTGGCCCGAGGTGCTGACCGAGGACCAGGCACGCAAATGGAAGAGCTTCTGCGCCAGCCGTATCCTCAGCCCTCCGGGCGGCGTCAAGATCAGCTGGGAGTTCTACCAGCGCAAGATCAGGGAGAATATGGCATCGACCGATATCGCTCCCGAGGTGAAGCGGGACGTGCTCGAACCGCTCGAGGCCTGGGGCAAACGCCTCTCCGACAAGCTCTTCGGTCCAAACCTAACGTAGGTCCGGCAACGTAACACGTTCCGTTTGCAAGGGAAGCAAGCGGACTGTTTTTTTCAGGATCCGGCCGTTTTCACGCTTGTCGAGAACCGCAGATTTCCTTACATTGCAAACCGATGAAAGGAACACGACTCCGGAAAATCTCACCGTATCTGTACGTGCTGCCGGCCCTCGGGCTGGCGGTTCTTTTCTGTTATGTTCCCTTCTTCTCGACGATTTTGGACAGCGTTTCCCACGTGCGGACATCGGGGGAAAGGATCCGTTTCGTCGGACTGGACAATTTTCAGAAACTGTTCGCGTCGGATTCCTTCCATGACTCCTTGCGGAACACCATCGTCTTCACCCTGTGGTTCGTCCCCTGCAACCTGCTTGCCACTTTCCTCTCTGCCCTGCTGGTCCACGGCAAGGACAGGGTGCTCAGGGCAAGCCGGAGCGCGTTGATGGCGACCATCGCCGTCGCCATGGGCTCGATCGTGCTGATCCTCAAGACGCTGTTTGACGAGAACACCGGGTTGTACAACCGCATTCTCTGCACATCGGTCCGCTGGTTCAGCTCTCCGAGAGCCGCCATGGGGATGTTGGTCTACACTGGCATATACCTGGACTTCGGCTTTGACTTCCTGCTTTTCTCCGCCAGCCTTGACAATATTCCCAAAGAACTGTACGAGGTGGCTGCCTTGGAGGGGGCGAACCCTTGGCAACGACTCCGGTATCTGGAGTTCCCGCTTTCCGAGCCGACGTTTGTCTTCGTGGTGCTGAACAACCTGAAGGATGCCCTCCTCATCTGCTCTCCGGTGATGATCCTGACCGAAGGCGGCCCCTTCCGCTCGACCCAGACAATCGTCTACCAGATGTATCTCGAAGGCTTCAAGGGGGGCAATATCGCCATGGGAAGCGCGCTGGCTACGGTTGCCTTCTCCATGAGCCTGGTGCTCTTTTTGGCCGGAATGGCTCTCCAGCATAGGAGGGTGTTCTACCAATGAAACGCCTACGCGATATCGCCAGCGTGCTGCTGGCCATGGTTATCCTCTTTCCGCTGGTTTATGCGCTTTCCGCCTCGTTTTTCGCCAGAGGGGATTTCACCATGCTTCCGGCCCGTTTCCTGCCCTCGACATGCACCCCGTCCAACTACGTACGGGCCTTCGCCTCGAGCAACCTGGCGCGCTACCTGTACAATTCTCTGGTCACCGCCATCATGGGCACCGTGCTCCGCATGGTGGTCTGCCTGGCGGCGGCCTACAGCCTGACAACCTTCGAATACCGCGGGAGGGAAGCGATTTTCCTGATTCTGGTTGCCAGCATGCTGCTACCCGGGGACGCCCTGCTCCTTGCCAATTATCTGGAAGTCCGCAGGATGGGACTGGTCAACACCTATCTTGGGCTGGTGGTTACCGGCATCTTCAGCCCTACGGCGGTCTTCCTGCTCAGGCAGTACTTCCTGACCGTGAGCCCGGAATACCGCGAGGCGGCGTATCTGGAGGGGTGCTCGGACCTGCGCTTCATGGTGACCATGCTCGCTCCGATGAGCAAAAGCGTCCTCCTCGCCATCGCCGTCCAATCCTTCACCGGGTATTTCAACGCCTATCTTTGGCCTTTGCTGGTGACCAGCAGGGATTCGATGCGGACCGTGCAGGTCGGTCTCACCATGCTAGGCTTCAGCGAGACATTTGATTTGGGACCGCAGTTTGCGGCCATCGTGTTATTGACTGCACCGATGCTGATCCTCGTCCTCGTCATGCGCAGGCGGATCTTCGAGGGAATCAGCACCCGGTTTTCTGGGAGATGAACCAATGAAACGTTTTCTGATTGCGGCGATGCTGCTCGCTTCCATGGCGGCCTTCGCCGCTGGCGGGCGGGAACAGAAGAACACCAACGAGATGACCAACATCGTCTGGTGGCATTCGAACTCCGGCATCCTCGGCGAAGCGACGACAAGCCTTGTCGATGCATTCAACAATACGGTCGGCAAGGAAAAGCATATCCATGTCGATGCTGTCTACCAAGGCAAGGCGAGCGACGTGCTGACCAAGGCGAAAGCCATCTGGCAGGGAGACGACCTGCAGGACCTTCCCGACCTGGTCCAGTTCGACGCCCAGGCGGTGCTCGACATCCGGGACAACAAGGCGTTGGTCCCGATGGAGCAACTGGCAAAGGAAAACGGGTACGACCTTTCCCAGATTGTCAGCGCCGCCCGTCTCTCGCAGACGTACAAGGGACAGATGATCGGCATGCCCTTCAACGCCTCCACGATCCTGCTCTACTACAACAAGAGCGCCTTCGACGAGGTGGGAATCACCGAGCCACCGAGGACCTTGGATGAGCTGGCGGAGGACTCCAGGCGCTTGCTCAAGCGGGATAGTGCCGGCAACGTGGTCCGCTATGGCTATGCCGGTGTCCCCACCACCTACGAGCTCTGTGCCTGGCTTGGCCAACAGAACGGGCTTTCCCTGATTGTCGACCAGAACAACGGCCACGACGGAATCCCGACCAAGGTGCTTTTTGACCAGAACGGCACCATGGTCAACTTCCTGACGAAATGGCAGGCTTTGTATGACACTGGGGCGCTGGATAACGCGACCAGCGGGGTGACCGGCGAGTTCGCCAGCGGGAAGACCGCGATGATGGCACAGTCCACCAGCGCCTTGACCACTGTGATGGAGATGACCAAGGGCAAGTTCGAGCTTGGCGTCGCCAACCTGCCGATGGTCGACGAGAAGGCTACCGGTGGCGTCAATATCGGTGGTGGCGCCCTGTATGCGCTGGACAACAAGAGCGGCCATCAGGACGCGGCATGCGCCTTCGTCGCCTTTGCCGTCAGCATGGAGCGGCAGCTCGCCTGGCACATCGCCACCGGCTATTTCCCGGTCAACGAAGGAACCTACCAGATGGAGGAGTTCAAGAAACACTGCGAGGAACATCCGCTCTTCTCCGTCGCCATCGACCAGATGCGGGCGAGCAATCCCCAACTGCAGGGCATCTGGGTTCCTTCCAGCTACGAAATCTATTACACCTTCCAGAAAGGCATCGTCGACATGCTGAACAGCGGTGCCACGCCCGAGGAGACGACCAAGAAGCTTGCAACGGAGGTCAACGGCTATTTCGAGAACTATCGGAACACGCAGCACTGACGTTCAGTTTTCCAGCGTGGCTGGTTTGCGGAAAAACCGGCATTTGTCCCGGAACGCGCAGGACGCGCAGGCGCTTCCCGGGCATTCCTGCCAGTTGATTCCGCTTTCCAGCTGGCGAATGTGCCAGGAAAGATCGCTGATGCGCTTCTCAAGGGCCGCCTGACGTTCCAGTGCTGCCGAGAGCTTATAACGGTATTCCTTCAGGAGGGCGCTTCGTCTCTGGCTGCCGTCGCTATCGCCGGGACCAAGCTTGATGACGTGGCCGATTTCATCGAGGGAAAAGTCCAGTTCCTTCAGCTCGAGGATGCGGTTGAGGTACACGATATCGCTTTCCGTGTAGACCCGCTGGCCTCCCTCGGTGCGGCTCTTGCTCTTCAGCAATCCGAGATCCTCGTAGTAGCGGACGGTCCGGACGGTGACCCCGCAGATACGGGCGACGTCACCGATGCGATAGGTTTTCTCCATATCCTCGTTTGTATCACAGCGAAAGTTTTCTGTCCAACCATCCGACATGAGGCTTTTTGCCGTTTTATAGGGTATGACGTACAAAGAACAGTTGATGACTCTCGGCCCCATCAAGCGCATGGCGGTCGAAGAACGACCACGTGAGCGTCTGGAGCAAACCAGCGCCCAGCACCTCAGCGACCTCGAGTTGGTGATGATCCTGCTCGGCAGCGGCACAAAAGAGGCGCCCATCCATACCTTGGCCAAGAAAGTGCTCGACTTCCTCGACCTGAATCAGGAGGTGGAAGTCGCCGATTTCCTCCAAATCCAAGGAATCGGGCAGGCCAAAGCCTGTCTTCTCGCGGCGGCTCTCGAGCTAGGAAGAAGAAACAACAGGTATCTCGGACGGCAGATCCTCAAACCCCAGGACTTGTACCTCCAGATCCGCCATTACGGGCAGAGGATGCAGGAAGTCTTTCTCGCCGTCGCCTTGAATGGAGCACACGAGGTGCTGGCAACCACCCTTGTCTCTCTCGGCACGGTCAGCCAGTCGCTCGTCCATCCGAGAGAGGTCTTCGCTCCTGCCATCGAAAAGCGGGCAAGCGCCCTGATTGTCGCCCACAACCATCCCTCGGGGAACCTGAATCCCTCGGACGAAGACCTGGAAGTGACCGAACGGATCAAAAAGGCAGGGGTCCTGCTCGGCATTCCTCTGCTCGATCATCTGATTTTCTCGGAAAAAGGTTGCTATTCGATGCTGCAGCATGACCAGTTGTAAGGAAAACACAGGTGAGAAGAACGTATCGGTCTCCGTTCTTTGCCACAAGGGCATGACTGTGGTATCCTTGAGCCATGAGCAAGCAGTTTCTTCCCATCATGACGGCGAACGGCTCGTTCGGGAATCTCCGGCGAGGGGGCTACGTGTACGTGGACAAGACCGCGTATCTGCATTCCCTTGTCCGTCAGGAAGGCAACATGTTCTTCCTCTCCCGGCCACGAAGGTTCGGCAAGACGCTGACCATCTCCACGTTGGAGGCGATCTTCCAAGGGAAGCGTGAATTGTTCAAGGGCCTTGCCATCGACCAGACAGGCTACGACTGGAAGACCTATCCGGT
>CAJMOS010000051.1 GCA_905215015.1 uncultured bacterium
CCGCAAAGGTTACAGCGTGCTCTTCCGCCATGCCAACGTCAAAAAAGCGTTCCGTGGATGGTCTCCGTGAGCGCTCTCTCCGAAGCGAACGGACCACCGGGGGCGACACGCACGATGAAGAAGCTCAAGGTGATGATGATCAGCATGGTAGGAATCATGCCAATGATTCTCTTGACAATATACTTCGCCATTACTTTCCTCTGAGTTCTGGTTTGTTCATAGCAAAAATAGGGACAATACGCCCCCTGCAAAAACATTCGGTGTAATAATATCCCAAGAGCATATTTGTGGCAATAAAGAGTTGAATAAAATTGCTATTTAATTGCAATTAAACGAGATATTTTGCATTAACTTCCGTATAAACATACAGAACCCCCACCTGTTCCCCATCATATGCACGAGTTGTTGCAAAAAGTCGTTGCTCCAAAACGCAATGCCCGGCCCGCCTTGGGACAGAAAGAGTCGCGGGACTTGCCCATGCACGGCAGGAAAGGAAAAAATCCAACCCGTTGAAAGGGAATAAGTTAGCTTTAAGCGCCCTTGCGTGATTCCTTCCTTCTGGGGTAAGGTTGGTAGCCGAGGAGCCGAAACGTGAGGAAGGTCTATATCGAGAGCTTGGGATGCGCGAAGAACCAGGTTGACGCCGAAGTGATGCTGAGGCAATTGGAGGCGAAAGGCTACGAGCGGACGGAAGAGGCCGCGGCGGCGGATCTGGTCCTGGTCAATACCTGCGGGTTCATCGACACCGCCCGGGAGGAGAGCGTCAACACGTTTTTCGCCCTGAGGAAACAGAACCCCACAGCCAAGTTCGTGGTGACCGGATGCATGGCCCAACGCTACGCCGACGAGCTGTTCAAGGAGCTTCCCGAGGCAGACGCCATTTTCGGGAACCGCGACCTGAAGGAAATCGGGACGGTGGTCGACCAGGTGGAGGCGGGCAGACGTGCCGAACTGGTGCCCGAGTATCCTGATCCGGACGACGACGCATGGCAGCGTGACGAGCTGTTCGGGTACCCCGGCAGCGCCTTCCTGAAAATCAGCGAGGGCTGCAACCACTGGTGCTCCTACTGCGCCATCCCCCTGATCAGGGGGGAGCTCCGCAGCCGCCCGATGGGCCAGATCCTCGAGGAAACGAAAGGCCTTGTCTCCAAGGGCGTCCGGGAAATCAACGTGATCGCCCAGGATCTTGCCGCCTACGGCTCCGACTGGGACGGCAAGCGCCACTTCCGCGAATTGATGGAGGCTCTGGTCCGGATTCCCGGGCAGTTCCGGTATCGCATGCTCTACATCCATCCTGATTGGTTCCCCGACTGGCTTCCTGCATTCGTCAAGGAACACGAGGACAAGGTGATGCCCTATTTCGATGTGCCGATGCAGCATGCGGCGGGCGAGGTGCTTTCCAGGATGGGCAGGGTGGGAAATCCGGAAACCTACCTGGCTTTGGTCGAAGCGATCCGCAAGGAGCTTCCCGATGCGGTGATCCGCACTACCATCATGACCGGGTTCCCCGGCGAGACCGAGGAGAGCCAGCGGACCGTCAAGGAGTTCCTCAAGAAGGCCCAGTTCGACTGGATGGGTGTCTTCTGCTACAGCAGGGAGCAAGGAACCAAGGGCTACAAGATGCGTAATGGAAAAGAACACGCCGAGGCCCATAAGAAAGCGGTACTCTATAAAGAAGAGCTGGAGAGCTTGCAGAGCGAGATCAGCCACAAGCGGCTGGAGCGCTTTGTCGGCAAGAGCTTTCCTGTCCTGATCGAGGAACAGGTCAAGGGCGAGGAGCTTGCCTTGGGCCGCATCTACGGCCAGGCTCCCGATGTCGACGGATTGACGGTCGTCATCGGCAATGACCTGAAGCCCGGATCTGTGGTGAAAGCCGGCATCCGTTCCGTCAAGGACATGGACTTGGAAGCTGTCGCGTTGGAGGACTAATGGCTGATATCGGGGAAATGCTCGCAGGGCTGAACGGCCCCCAGAAGGAAGCGGTACTGGAATTCGACCATCCGTTGCTCGTGCTCGCGGGCGCTGGTTCCGGGAAGACGCGGGTGATCACCACCAAGATCGCCTATGCGATCCAGGAGCTCGGCATTCCCTCGTACAAGATCCTTGCGGTGACCTTCACCAACAAGGCGGCCGAAGAGATGCGGGAGCGCGTGCTGAGGATGGTGGGGGAAGACGAAGCGGACTCCCATGCCACCATCCGCACCTTTCACGGTTTCGGTGCCTCCATGCTCCGCCGCTTTTCCGACAAGGCCAATCTTTCCCCCCGCTTTGCCATCTACGATGATGGCGACAGCTTCGAGCTGCTGAAGAAGGCCTTCCCCAGCCAGGATCCGAAAATCCTGCGGCAGCAGAGCCGGAAGATCGGGCTGCTGAAGGACAAGGGCGTCACCCCTGCAATGGTCCGTGGGGGTGGCGATGCCCAGCTTGCCCAGTTCTACGAGGGCTACCAGAAGGCCTTGGACCGTACGGGAAACGTCGATTTCGCCGATCTGATCCTGAAATCGACCCAGTTGCTTGCCGACCCGGAGGTGGCGGACTGGGCTCATCGCCGCTACCAGGTGGTCCTGGTCGACGAGTACCAGGACACCAACGCCGGCCAGTTCGCATTCCTGCAGAAGCTTGTCGGCCCCCATTCCTTCGTCTGTGTCGTCGGCGACGACGACCAGTCCATCTACCGCTTCCGCGGCGCCGAAGTCGGCAACATCGACGCCTTCAAGCGGAGTTGGCCGGATGTGCGGGTCATCAAGCTCGAGCAGAACTACCGCTCGACACCCTCGATCCTCAACCTGGCCAACAGCGTGATCAGGCACAACCACCAGAAGGGCGACCTGAAGAAGCTCTGGACCGAGAACAAGGATATCCAGAAGCCCCAGCTCTACTACGTGGAGGACGAAGTCGCCGAGGCCGAGCTGGTCGCCCAGAAGATCAAGAGCGTCGGCGACTACGACAATACCGCCGTCCTGTTCCGCACCAACGCGCAGAGCGGTTCCTTTGAGAACGTCTTCACCCGCCCGGAATTCCGTATCCCCTACAAGGTGGTGGGTGCGCTGAAGTTCTACGACCGTGAACAGGTCAAGGACGGTCTGGCGATGATGTACCTGCTTGCGAATGACAGGGATGTCGTCAGTTTCAGGCGCATGGTCAACAAGCCGGCCCGTGGAATCGGCCCCGGCGCCATGGCGAAGATCGAGGCCTCCATCGAAGCTGTCGGCGGGAACTGCATCGAGGGCCTTGCCCATGCCCCCCTGTCCGGAAAGGCCAAGGAGGGAGCGGATGCCTTCCTGCGGGTGCTGAAGGACTCGTCCGGCCTGCTGATGGAGGACAAGTTGGTCGATGCGTTGAACCATCTGTTCCGGGCATCGAACCTGTACAGCTATTACGCCGACATAGACCGCAAGGAGGGGAAGACCAGCCAGGAAGGTTCCCGTGTGGCCGACTTCGATACCTTGGTCACCCAGGCGAGCCAGTACGGCTCCGACTGGAGCGCCATGACCGAGTTCCTCCAGACCCTTGCCCTGGACCCGACCACGGTAGGGTACCTGGATCCGAGCGCCAAGGAAGGGGTCACGCTGATCACCATGCACAACACCAAGGGTCTGGAATTCGACCACGTCTACGTCGTCGGCCTGGAAGAAGGCCTGTTTCCCAGCATGATGAGCATGGACGAGGATCCGCTCTGCACGGAAGAGCGGCGTCTGTTCTATGTCTCGGTCACCCGGGCGCGGAAGGACCTGGTGCTGTGCAGTGCCGCAAAGCGTATGCGTTACGGGCAGACCAACCCTTCCCAGCCATCGCGTTTCCTGAAGGAAATCGATCCGGGTCTGGTGGAGGTGCATGACGAGCGCGCTCCCAGATACGAGGATGACGACGGCTTGTTCTCTTCGGGAGGGTGGCGTCGGGGATCCTCGCTGTACAAGCACGGGGTGGGCGGCGGCTGGCGAGGCATGGACCAGTTGCAGGAGAAGCGCAAGCGCCGCGAGGGAATCACCAGCGGCGCGGTGCTGCTCCACCAGGGATTCGGCCCGTCCACGAAGAAGTTCCAGTTCCAGGTGACCCATGACGATGGCGCCGGCCGGACGATCTTCCATCCTGGCGAGCGGGTGCTCAGCGACAGCTATGGTCCCGGTACGGTCCAGCAGGTGAAGAGTGGAAACGGTCCCGAGGTGGTCGTTGTCCAGTTCGATGGCGGCAAGAAGGCCACCTTCATCAGCAAATACGCGAAGTTGGAGCGGATCACCGACTGAGCATCGGGTGGTGGCGGATTATTTCTTGGTCGCCACTAGACATGGTACAAGCCTGTGCGATAAGATGGGTTCGCTGTACGTTCAGGCGTGCAGAAGCGGAGTGTCTCCATCCTGGTGTTTTTCCTTGCGGGGAACCGGTGAAAGAGACGCAATGCTCCCGTCGGCGGAGTACCTACTCTTCCAACATTCTGCCCTTTCCCAAGGAGTACAGGGGAGCATTGCGTGGTCGCATCGGGGAATCAAGAGGAGGATTGGCCTCGGTTCAGCAAGTCTTCGGATGAGGGAACCGGACCATTCAGGAAGAAGGCATGACGGGCGCCCGCAGCGCGCGGGTAGCGAATTTGCAGGATATTCCTGCGGGAAGGAAAGGGTCTTATGGACACTATCTTTTTGAAGCCGTCGCAGTTCCAGAGAAAATGGTATCTGATCGATGCGGAGGGAAAGGAACTTGGCAGGGTAGCCGCTCTGGCCGCCTCCTTGGTTCGTGGCAAGCACAAGCCTGAGTATGTGCCTCATCAGGAAATCGGTGATTACGTCGTCATCATCAACGCCGCGAAGGCCGCGCTTTCCGGCAACAAGGCCAAGGACAAGATGTACTATCGCCACTCTGGCTACATCGGTGGCCTGAGAGCCGAGAACTACAATGACACCCTGAAGCGCAATCCCGTCTACCCGATGGAGCAAGCCGTCCAGGGCATGCTGACGAACAACAGGCTTGGCCGCAGGCTGATGAGGAACGTGCATGTCTATGCCGGTCCGGATCATCCGCACATGGCTCAGAAGCCTGAAGTTATCGAAGTCAAGTAAGGGGACGCAATATGGCAACTAAGAAAGAAGCAAAGAAAGTGGAAAATCTTGGCACTGGCGTCGGAAGACGCAAGACTGCCGTTGCCCGCGTGTACCTCCGCGAAGGCGATGGAAAGATCACGGTGAACGGAAAGGAACTGAGCGTGTACTTCGTGAACCCGCTGCAGGCCAACCAGGTAAGGAAGCCTCTCGAGGTCACCAACAACACCGACAAGTTCGACGTTCTGATCAACGTCGTCGGTGGTGGTCCTGCCGGCCAGGCCGGCGCCTGCCGCCATGGTCTGGCAAGGGCGTTGGTCGTCGAGGATGAGGCGAACAAGCCTGCTCTCCGCGCGAATGGATATCTTACCCGTGACTCCCGTATGGTCGAACGCAAGAAGTACGGCCAGAAGAAGGCACGCCGCAAGTTCCAGTTCAGCAAGCGTTAACCTTTGGCGTACGCTACCATCAAGAGAGGATCCTCCGGAGAGGGCTATTTCGCCCTCTCAAAGGAGAATCCTCCTTTTTTTATCTCCCCGAAGCAGCTTGCGGCCTGGCATCTGGAGGAGGGCGCCCAGCTTGATGAGGCGCAGTATCTCCGGATAAAGGCGCTGCATGCCGCCTCAGCCTGCATGGAGCAGGCGGTGAAATACCTTGCCATGCGCGAGCATACAGCCAAGGAGCTTCGGCAGAAGCTTATGCAGAAGCAGTACGCTCCGGATACCATCGCCACAACCCTGGCCACCTTGCAAGGGAGCGGGGCCCAGAGTGATGAGCGGTATGCGGAAATCCTGGTCCGTAGCCGCCAAAGCAGGAATCCGGAAGGGAAGGTGATGCTGCTCAGGCGCCTCGCGGAAAAGGGCGTTTCCTCCCAGCTTGCCAGGAGGGTGGTGGACGAGGCTTTCGCCGGGAATGGCGAGATGTACGTCCGCACCGCCTGGGACATGGCATGGCGGCAGAGCCCTGACCGGCAGAAGTGCTTGGCGCGCATGCAGCGCAAGGGGTTCTCCTATGGGGAAGTCCGGCGGATGCTGGAACGGCGCGACGACTAGCAGTTGTCCCTGTCGTGTCTCCAAGGGTGCTGGGGGCCGTCTCCCTCGACTGCCCGCCGTGCCGCCTCGCTGTCCAGCTGGTGTCTGACCATCTTTCGGAACACCCCCATCATCGATTCCACATCGCAGGGCCTGGCGATTCCGCCTTCCTGCAATTCTTTGACCAGGTAGTAGCAGCTCTCGATGGTCGAGAGACAGTACTCTGCCGGTTCGTGCTTGAAGGTGAACTCCGAATGATAGCCTCGATTGAACGAGAGCTTGGGTAAAAGTCTCAGATTCCTGCTCAACCGTACCATCTTCGCGGCAAGAAACCACGTGGCGTCGACTACCACCACCAGAAGTTGGCGTCCGTTTTCCACCTGCTCCCGGAGCAGGGGGCTGTCGCTGGTATAGGCGTCAATGCCAGGATAGAGCATCACCGGATAGTATCGCGGGTCCCCCAGCAGCTCGTTCAGCCGCTTGTTGTCGCTGAAATCGATGCCGATGATGATCTCGCTTTCCTTCAAGGCGAGGTGTGTCAGCCTGCCAGTCCCTGTTTTTTGGTGGAAAGCCTCTTTGGGGTGCATGAGGATGACGAACTTGACGCCGGTGTCCGCCTCGTGGATGTACGGGCAAAGGCAATTCGATTTTGGCCGGAAACAACGGTAGCACATCTCGCTCATGGACGGAAGTGTACCCCTTTGTCGATGCAAAGAGAAGGCTTGGCGCGGGAAAAAGCAAACGCGATGGAAGCGTTATCTCCATCGCGGGAAGCTGAACTCCCCACGGTAGTTGGAGGCATTGTAGACCGCATACCCTTCCGGGTCGTAGACTCCTTTCCTGTTGGGTTTCGCCTCTCCATCCTGCGTGTAGATGCAAAGCCGCTTGTTGTCCCAGCAAAGGATTTCCGGCCGTCTGTCGCCGGTGACGTCGAGCACCTCGCTGCAGAGCGTCGGGTGTCCGTCGTCGGGAAGGCGTACCATCACATCCCCGTTGCCGTCGACCAGTCCGCCATGCGCGACATCGCCATTGAGCAGGATGAGGTCCGTGCCGCTGCCATCCCAGTTGACCGGGGTGATGATGTTGCCATTGCACAGCATCTCCTTATGCCACAGCTCGTTTCCCTTGCAGTCGTGCATGTAGATGATCGCGTTGTTTCCCCAGTAGGTGGTGGTGCAGATTTCCAAGCCCTTGCGTTCCGGCAGGTAGTTGCCGATGGAGATCCGCTGGGCGTGCCCGTTGATGTCCCGCTTGAGGATGGTGCCGTGTTTGTCCAGGATCATGAAGCCTTCCCAACCGCTGACGATGGCGATTTCCTCGTCAGGGTCATCAGGGTTGAAGCGGCCGACGATGATCTCGTCGGTATGGTCGACGGTGATCGGCAGGCTCCACATGAGCTTTCCGTCATGGTCGATCATGTTGTAGCAGCTGAAGATCTCGTCCTTCCCGTCGCCGTCGAAATCGTAGTTGTAGGGGAAATGTCCGGTGTTGTAATGGCTGAACTTCCACAGCAGGTGGAAATCCTTGTCGTAGATCCAGATGCGGCTGTACCGGTCCTTGATCAGGATGTCGCTCGGCCGTCCGTTGCCGGAGACGTTGACAATCCGGATCGCGTCGACGTTGAGCCGGCTCGATGCGTAGGCCCCGAATTCCAGGCTGGTGACCGTCGCCGGGTCCTGGTCGTTCAACGGGGTCGGCACGCGCTTGAGCACGTTGCCTGTCGCACCATCGAGGACCATCAGCTGGGAGTCCCAGCTGCAGATCACCTCGTCCTTGCCGTCACCGTCGATATCGTAGACCTGGAAGGGTAGGTCGGTGGTCAGCATGGTCGTGTCGTCCTTCTTGCTCGGTTCCCCGATTTGCCAGAGCACGTTGCCGGTGTCGAAACTGACGGCGGTCATGCAGCTGATGAAGGGGTATCGGTCCTTATAGACGCGCCGCTGGTTCTGGCAGATGACGAAGAAAGTTTCCTTGGTCCCGGTCAGGTGACCGAAGCGGATTTGCCGGCCCCCTCCGAAATCCTTCAGGTCGATGGTCTTCCAGAGCTTGGCTTTCGGATAGGTCGCCGCCTTGCGGGCGATGGCCTCGGAGCGGGCCGTCCTGTGCGCCTCAAGGTCCTTCCATGCTTTTCCAGGCATGGTCACGACGACGGAACGGTACTGGGTGGGAATCGATGCGGAAAGGGCGATGCATCCTTCCTGCCAGGTCTCGTCGGTAGCTTCAATGGCCTCGTTCCCGTCCAAGAAGCAGCTGAAGTGATTCCCCTTGACGGTCACGGAGAGCGTATGGAATTCGTCGGTAGACCAGGAAATCTTGGCGTTGGCGATGACGGTACGTTCCAGCTTGTTGACCCGATGCAGCTCGACTCCGCCCTTCACCAGGAAGAACCCGTAATGCATCATGCTGGTCTGGTAGCGGAAGGCGACGCCGCTGATCTGGCTGTCGATGGCGGGGCGGAGTTCCACAGTAACGGTGTAGTCTTTCCAGTCGGTTTCTCCGGCACGAAGCACCGGAACCGCTTTCTTCAGTCCCGGGGGCGCGATGCGCTGCTGTTCCATGCAGTGCCTTCCGTCAAGCGCCGGGTCGGTGACCATCCACGACGGTCCCCGGTAGGACCAGTTGGTGATCGGGTCGTACCAGATGCCCTTGTAGCCTTTCTCGGGGTAGAAGTGGTACTCGCCCATGGCGGAGTGCTCCCTGTCGAAAGGGAAGTCTCCCAGCTCGAAGGAATGGAAATCCTCGTTGATCAGCAGCATGTCGCCCATAGAAATACCTCCCCACCCATCGGATTGCCTTGCCCGGCAACGGGTCTGCACGACTTCACCTCCGATTATTAGGGATTCTTCGGAGGTGGAGTAGGGAGAAACAAGGTAAAATGTTGAGAAAATCCGTAGGTTAGTAGTCGATGCGCACCGAACTTCTCACCCGGTTGCAATATTCGGTGGGTGAAGTCCCTGCATGCTGGCGGAAGAATTTGGAGAAGTATTGGATGGAGTCAAAGCCGAGGTTCCACGCAATCTCGGAGAGGGAGAGGTCTGTGTGCTCCATCAGCCGCTTGGCCTGCTCGAAGCGCAGCTGGTTGACATACTGGATCGCGCTGATGCCGAATGCCTTCTTGATGGTGCGGTACAGGTAGTCCTGGTTGTATCCGCATCCCTTGGCTAGGTCGACAATCGAGAAGTTGGTGTTGATATGGCGGAAGATGTATTCGTTGGCCGCCTGGATGGCCGGGCTGGCGCAGGTGGCGGACTCCGGGAACTTCAACTGGTTCTGCTCGTTTGCCGAGGTGACGTTGGAACAGTAGCGCATCATCACTGTCAGACTCTCGATGAGCAGCGCGTCGCACATGATCTTGTATCCTGAGGCTTGGCGGAGCCCTTCATCGACGATACGGCTGAACAGGTCGAACAGCTGCTTGTCCTTGGCGGTGAAGAAGCAATCGATGCGGGACAGGATGTCGAGCATCTCGGGATCCTGGGTGGAGAATTTGACTTCCAGCGTTTTCAGTCCTTCTCTTCCGGCCTGGAAGCGATGGCTCGCGCTTTGGGGGATAAAGACAACGTCTCCTTCCTTTACCGCATAGTGGGTGTCGTTGACGACGATGTTGGCCGTTCCGCCATAGATGAGCTGGACCTGGTAATCCTTGTCATGGTGGTGGGGTCCAACCCCTCCGTTGGCCCGATAATGGAACCGGGCGGAAAAGGTGATGTTGCAGTTCATTGTAGTTTTCCTTTGCAGGTATGCTACCACGGAGTTGTGTTTATTGCTAGAACTATATTCTATATCAGACAATGAGAGATAGTGTTTGTGGATACGAACTTGCACGACTCTGAAATTTTTTGACAATATTGCATAACAAAATGCAAGTTTAATAGTTAATTCCTCTTTGTGTCCGCAATTTTATGTTGTATAGGTACGAAAAAAAGAAAACTTAGCGTTCGTAAAGGGAAAAAACTGCCATTTTCTGTGGAAAACTGCGGACTCGTACGCGCGCGGGCGCGCTCATTTCACTACGAGGATATCCGATTGATGAAGGGTTCCGCCTAGGTATTGTTGGTGGCAATGGACGGTTCTTGGAGTTGCAGATACACAAGAAAGAGCTCGTTGGGAGCTCTTTCCCAGGCGGCCCGGAGCTTTTGTCGCGAACCCAAAGCCATGGGGATGGGCTTCCTGCAGGCGTCTCGGCAGTCCAGGCTAAGGTCCGGGCCATGGTCGCGGCGGAATCTTGCGCGTTCGCGCATTCCCTTTTCCTGTCCGGGAGAATTGACCCTCGGGAAGGAACCAAGTATCTTCTCGGTGAGGGGTGTTCCATGCGGGTGATTCTGAGTGATGACAAGATTAGTATGGCACAGGCCGCTGCCCAGACCGGGGCAAGGAAGATCAATGAGGCTATCGCAGCCCAGGGCTGTGCGACCATCGCGGTCACGACAGGGTTGAGCCAGGTCGATATGCTGGGCTTTTTGGTCAGGGAGGATGTTGACTGGAGCAAGGTCACCGCGTTCCAGCTTGATGATTTCATCGGACTGCCGAGCGAACATCCTTCCAGTACCCGTAGCTTTCTCAAGCGGAATTTCCTCAGCAAGGTTCCTTCTCTTGGCGCCTTCCATGCGATTGAAGGTACCGCCGCGGATATTCCCGCGGAGCTGGCCCGTCTGAACGGGCTGATGGCCGGAAAGCGGCTGGACGTCGGTTTCATCTGCATCGGTGAGAACGGACACCTGGCCTTCAACGATCCTCCCGCCGATCTGAGGACCCATGACGCCTATATCCGCGTGCAGCTCAGCGAGCGGGGCCGCAAGCAACAGGTCAATGAGGGTTGGTTTCCTACCCTCGGAGAAGTTCCCCACGACGGAATTACGATGAGCGTCTGGGAGATGATCCAGAGCAAGAGCCTGATCGCCACCGTTCCGGGTGTCCGCAAGGCGCGGGGCGTGGCTATGAGCCTGTTCGACGAGGTAAGTCCGGCGGCACCGTGCGCGACGCTTCGCTGGCATTCGGATTGCGACATCTTCCTCGACCGGCAGAGCGCGACGTTGGTCTATGGAGACCTCCGGACCAATTGACCTGAGCCTATGAAACGGAAACTGGTCGATTTCTGCTACATCCTGTTCGGGACCATGCTGGGAGGAATCGGGGTTGCCTTGTTCACTGCGCCGGCGAAACTGGCCAGTGGCGGTGTCAACGGCATCGGCACCATCCTGCTCCACCTTTTCGGGTGGGACACCGGTATGGTCATGCTTGCCATCAACATTCCCCTGTTGTTCTGGGGAGTGCGGGTGTTCGGACGTATGTACGGGGTCAAGAGCGTCCTTGGTTCGGTCCTGCTTTCCCTGTGGGTCTCCTTTTTCGGCAAACTCTCCGGATACCGGAGCGTGCTTTCCGTGGGTGACCGCATGGACGTCCTGCTGGCTGCGGTGTTCGGGGGCGCGCTTCTGGGTGCCGGCATCGGCATAGTCATGAAAAGCGGGTCGAACACCGGTGGAACCGACATCGTCGCCCAGATCATGAACAAATACACGCCGCTTCCTATCGGAATCTGTGCCTTCATTCCCGATTGCCTGGTCATCCTTGCCGGGTTTGCCATCTTTGGTTTGGAACAGGCTTTGTTTGCCGTGCTTTCCCTGTATGTCTGCTCGACGGTGGAGAACTTCGTGGTGATGGACATCGGTACCCGGTATGGGAAGACGGCCTTCATTTTCAGCAACCAGTATGAGGAAATCGGAAGACGGATCGTGAACGAGCTCCATCATGGCGGAACGCTCTTCACCGGAGTGGGGATCTTCACGGGCAAAAGCAGGACCATGCTGATGGCGGTCGTGCCGAACCAGCAGATCCGCAAGCTCGAGGTCATCGTTCACGAGGCCGATCCGAAAGCCTTCATGATGGTAGTCGAGGCCTATCAGGTGCTGGGCGAGGGCTTCGTGCCGATCCAGCGCATCGTCGACGCCCAGAGCTTGAACTGATTACTGCATGTCCAGGTATG
The DNA here is from genome assembly GCA_905215015.1 of uncultured bacterium. Taxonomy (GTDB): domain Bacteria; phylum Spirochaetota; class Spirochaetia; order Sphaerochaetales; family Sphaerochaetaceae; genus RUG023. Next base: position 12,045 of record CAJMOS010000051.1, read on the forward strand.
CGAGCAGGCTTCCCCGTGGCCTGACTCCGACGGCCTCGCCAATCTGGTTGCCGTTTTTGTAGAAAAGCAGGGTGGGGATGGACTCGACGCCGAACTGGCCGGCCAGTTCCTCGTTCTCGTCCACATTGACCTTGCAGATCTTGATCTTGTCGCCCTCTGTTTTTTCCAGCTCTTCGAAAATCCTGGCCTGCATCTGGCACGGACCGCACCAGGTGGCCCAGAAATCGACGATTACCGGTTTGTCGCTTTCCAGCACTTCTTGCCGGAATGTATCTTTCGTCTCGTTGACAATCATGGCATTGTTCCTCTCGTCACCCAACATACCCACAGCATGAAGGAGCGGCAAGTCCGCTTGTCTGCAAGAAGGGAAGGTGCCATACTCTTGGCATGGATACGATGATTGACCTTCACTGCGATACAATCTACCACGTGCTGGATGACCATAAGGACTTCGTGCGCAACGACCTTTCCGTCGATATCGAGAAACTGGAGGCGAACCACAAGAGCACCCAGTGCTTCGCCATGTTCGTGCATCTGGGTCGCCAGGAGAGCCCGTGGAAGCGGGTGAACGACCTGCATGACGAGTTCGTCAGGCAGATGGCGCTGCACAAGGATAGGATCAGCCAGGTCCGCACCGCCCGTGAAATCCGTCAGAACCAGAAATGCGGGGCGATCCTCACCACCGAGGAGGGAGGGATCCTTGAGGGTGATCTTGACAGGATTGCCACGCTCGCCAGCTGGGGCGTACGGAGCTTCACCCTTACCTGGAACTTCGAGAACGAGCTTGCCTGGCCGAACAGCAAGGACCCGATTGTCATGGCGAAGGGGCTGAAGGAGAAGGGGATCGAGGCCGTCGGCCTGCTTGAGCGGAACCATGTCGTCGTCGATGTCTCGCACCTGAACGACGGCGGGTTCTGGGATGTGGTCAAGTACAGTACCAAGCCTTTCTGGGCGAGCCACAGCAATGCCAGGGCCGTTACCGGTGCCACCCGCAACATGAGCGACTCGATGATCCGGGCGCTCAGCGACAAGGGTGGGGTGATGGGGCTGAACTTCTGTCCTTCCTTCCTTTCCGATGACGGACTGCACGAGAGCCGTGTCGACGATATGGTACGCCACGTGCTCCATGAGCGCAATGTCGGGGGCAGCCAGGTGCTTGCCATCGGGACCGACTTCGATGGAATCGGAGGAACGCTCGAGCTGAAAAGCGTGGCCGAAATGGACCGCCTGCGCGATAGGCTGGCAAAGGCCGGTCTTTCCCAAAGCGAGCTGGATGCCATGTGGAGTGGCAACGCGCTCAGGGTCCTTTCCGCCTGATTTCTCGTTTTAAGGAAAAGAAATGCAGGCATTATCCCGAAGAGGGTTGACACTATTCGGGATAATGGATAGTATGACGTTGCTATTCGACGCAGGGTAGAGCAGTTGGCAGCTCGTCGGGCTCATAACCCGGAGGCCGTAGGTCCGAGTCCTACCCCTGCTACTAAGACTCCCGGTTCTTTTGAAAAGAGCCGGGAGTTTTCTTATGTCTGGTCGTCCATCCAAATGGAACCCAGATGAATTTGTCCACCATCATCCCAAAGGGATTTCCTGCCAATCAGCTCAATCGAGTTTTGAGGAATGGTCTTGTACGACCCACACGCCGTTCTTGAATGAACCCTTTCTCTCAATGATCTTCTTCTTTTTGAGACCATCGAAATCGCGTTCGACAGTTGCTATGGAGACTCCTAGATGGTGGGAGATTTCGTTCATTGTTATTGAAGGGTTAAGCTTTATTTGTTTCACAATCTCGATTTCTCGCTGGCTTATTCCCTCATTTATTCCCTCATTTATTCCCTCATTTATTCCCTCATTTATTCCCTCATTTGTATTGTCTATAGGGAACACGACTTGGATGAAGTTGTCGGAGATTTTGAAAATGGACCGATTGTAGGCCTTCAATATTCTGCTCATTCCGGAACCAAGTTGTTCTACCAGACCAAGGTCCTTGAACACCCGCATCAGTTCCCTATTCCTAGGGACACTCCTGCATGAGAAGAAATCTTCCTTGGTTTGTCCGAGGATGAGACCGCCGTAGGAGGTGATTTCAATCCTGTTTGAAAAAATCTCAAAGACTGGTGGAATCTCGCGCGTGAAATCGTTATGGACAACAGCGTTGATGATTGCCTCACGTAACGCCACTGGGTCGACAAGGTTCTTCTCTTCCCTAACAGTGCTCGTGATTCTCGCCTTCGTCGTGTTTTCCACCTGGAACCGTTGCAGAATGCTGTAGGTTGCCTTTACGATGGAGCAGTATCCGTATTCGTCATTTTCCAGGAGGTCGACTTTGTCGGTTCCTGCATATTTCGCTACTTTCATGGAAACAGCATTTTCGTCGGCCAGGAGATAGCCGACGTAATTGAATTTTCCGTCCTCTGCATATAACTCCAGGCTTTTGAGAAATTGGTCGTTTAACTCGAATCTTTTTTGCTGGTAGTAGATCATCAATTGGGCGAATTCCAAATCTTGCCGGGGGGATTTGATGTTTCTGAGTGTTGTATGGATTCGTCTTGAGTAGAGAGCGTCTATCATGGCCGTTGGCATGGGGAGGGTCGAGGTCCCAACTCTCTTGTAGCAACCGGATGGGGACATCCCGTTTCGTTTGATGTAGTAGGGTTTTTCAAGTCCGCTGGAAACAAGGACTTTGATCACCTGTTTTCCATCGATTTCTTCTGTGACAATATCAAATAACCCCAAGGTGCTAGGCGAGATATTGTCCTTGATTCTATCGGATATTTTCAATTGGAGGGAGTCGATGTCCTTCAGACCGACCGGCTTCCCATTATCGTCGAGACCGACGTACAAAATACCTCCCTCGTGGTTATTGAGGAACGCCACAATCTCTTTCTCGAACTTGTCGTTCAATTCTGATTTGAATTCTATCCTGTTGGTTTCCTGTAACATCATGTCTCCAGAAAAAGTATACGGTATTTTTTCTCCAAACAACAGAGACATATCAGGAAACAGCATCTATATGCCAGAAGGAGGGGATGAAAAGTCGTCGAGGAGCTGTCTTGCCTTCATGGCGGGACTTTGCATCATCTCCTTTGGTTTCGTCCTTGGCTTTGCCCTCTTTGTCCAGGGTCATCCTGTATGCATCTGATTTGCAGAGGAGGAAACTAGGTTCTTGGTTTCCTGGAACAAAACCCATGAAGAGAGGGTGGGGATGCGGTGGTTCCCTGTCTCTTTGGTGGTAGGCGTTGCTAACCTGTTGCGAGGGAACACCTTGTGCATCTTTTAGATAAAGCGTTTCAAACCAAAAAGTTGGACGTATCGAACTTTACTTGACATATATGGTTAGTGTTTGCTAACTTTTTAAATGGTTAGTGGAAGCTAACTATTGAGAGGTGTACGTGTTGCCACTTACGTTAAGTGAAATCGGCACAGAGTATGTCGTCCGTTCTGTCGGCGGGAAACCCCAGGTCCGGCAGTTTCTCGGTGAGCTTGGAATCGTGGAAGGCAGCAAGGTGTCTGTCGTCTCTTCGATGGCTGGAAATCTGATTGTCAAGGTAAAAGACGATGCCCGCGTCGCGCTAAGTCGTGAGATGGCGGCACGTATTCTTGTTTGAGGAGTTGTTGAGATGAGTGATCGAACATTGGCAGAGGTCAACGTCGGAGAGGACGCCGTAGTCAAGAGTATCTCGGGGGATGGGGCGCTGAAGCAACGCATCATGGCCATGGGAATCATCAAGGGCGTGTCGCTGCACGTCGAGAAGGTCGCACCGCTCGGGGATCCGATCCAGGTGACGGTCCGCGGTTACCAACTGTCCATCCGGAAGAAGGATGCGGCGATTATCCACGTGAACTGAGGAGCGAGGAAAACGATGAAGATTGCATTAGCGGGAAACCCGAACTGTGGCAAGACCACATTGTTCAACGCATACACCGGAGCCAACCAGTATGTCGGCAACTGGCCTGGCGTCACCGTCGAGAAGAAAGAGGGAACCCTGAAGGGCCACAAGGATGTCACCATCACCGACCTTCCCGGCATTTATTCCCTTTCTCCCTATACCTTGGAGGAGGTTGTCGCCCGCAACTACCTGATTGGCGAGCATCCTGACGCCATCATCAACCTGATTGACGGAACCAACCTGGAAAGGAACCTGTTCCTCACCACCCAGCTGCTTGAGCTCGGCATTCCGATGGTGGTCGCCATCAACATGGCCGACCTGGTCGAGAAACGTGGCGACGTCATCGACCTGAAACGGCTCTCCGAGGACCTTGGCTGCCCGGTGGTCCAGATTTCCGCCCTGAAGGAAACCGGCATCATGGAGGCCGCCGAAGAGGCCATCAAGATCGTGAAGAGCGGGAAACTTCCGATGCCGAAGCATGAGTTCACCGGTTCGGTCGAGCATGCCATCGCCCACATCGAGGAGGCGACCGTCCATTCCTTGCCGCAGAACCAGCAGCGTTGGTTCGCCATCAAGCTCTTTGAGCGCGACGAGCGCGTGCAGAAGATGCTGGACCTGGATTCGAAGGTGCTTTCCCATATCGATGAGGACATCAAGGCCTGCGAAAAGGAGATGGATGATGACGCGAAGAGCATCATCACCAGCGAGCGTTATGCGGTGATCGCGCAGATTGTCGGCGGATGCTATATCAAGCGCCAGCAGATCACCCAGACGATGAGCGACAAGATCGACCGCGTCGTCACCAACCGGTGGCTCGGCCTTCCCATCTTCGTGGCCGTCATGTTCCTGGTCTATTATGTTTCCATCTCCACTCTGGGAACCATGGGAACCGACTGGGTCAACGACGTGCTTTTCGGAACCTGGATCGTGCCGGGTGTCGCTACCCTGCTGGAAAACCTGGGCACGGCTCCGTGGCTGACCGGATTGATTTCCGACGGCATCGTCAACGGCATGGGCGCCGTCCTCGGCTTCCTGCCGCAGATGATTGTCCTGTTCATCTTCCTGGCCTTCCTGGAGGAGTGCGGCTACATGAGCCGTATCGCCTTCATCCTTGACCGTGTCTTCCGCAAGTTCGGGCTTTCCGGCAAGAGCTTCATCCCGATGCTCATCGGTACCGGTTGCGGTGTTCCCGGCGTCATGGCGAGCAGGACGATCGAGAGCGAGAACGACCGCCGCATGACGATCATGACCACCACGTTCATTCCCTGTTCCGCCAAGCTGCCGATCATCGCGTTGATCGCCGGCGCGCTCTTCGGCGGCGCCGCATGGGTCGCCACGAGCGCTTACTTCATCGGTATCGCCGCCATCATCATCAGCGGCATCATCCTGAAGAAGACCAAGCTGTTCAGCGGTGATCCCGCCCCGTTCGTCATGGAGCTGCCGGCCTACCACATGCCGACGCTCAGCGCCATCCTGCATAGCGTCTGGGAGCGTGCCTCCTCGTTCGCCAAGAAGGCCGGTTCGGTCATCATCCTGGCGACCATCCTGGTCTGGTTCCTCTCCTATTTCGGCTTCATGGACGGCAGGTTCCAGATGCTTTCCGACGAGGAGATGGACTATTCCCTGCTGGCCGCGTTCGGTGGAGCCATCAAGTGGATCTTCGCTCCGCTCGGCTGGGGCAACTGGAGGGCCGTCGCCGCGACGGTCACCGGCCTGATCGCCAAGGAGAACGTTGTCGGTACCTTCGGCATCCTCTTCCACTTCAGTGGTGAGCTGAGCGAGGACGGCACGGAAATCTGGGGCGACCTGCAGCAGGCGTTTACCCCGCTTGCCGGCTTCTCCTTCATGGTCTTCAACCTGATCTGCGCTCCCTGCTTCGCCGCTATGGGCGCCATCAAGCGCGAGATGAACAACGGCAAGTGGACGATGATCGCCATCGGCTATGAGTGCGGTCTTGCCTACCTGCTTGCCTTGATCATCTACCAGCTCGGTTCGCTCTTCCAGACAGGACGTTTTGGAGTCGGTACGGTCTTCGGGTTTGCCGCGCTCATCTTCCTGCTGTATGCTTTGTTCAGAAAGGGTACTACGACGAGCCGTGGAGTCGACTACGCAGCTGCTCGTGTGTGAATGGGGGGAGTATGGTAGCAACCATCATTATCTCGCTGATACTGCTGGCGATTGTCATCGGCATCATCCGGTACTTGGTCGGCCAGCACAAGAAAGGTCATTGCGCCTTCTGTCCCTATGCAGGAAGCTGTAACCACCACTGCCAGAGCTCGGATAAGCGACCGTGAGGCGCGCTATCTGCTGGCGATCCTGGCCCGTGGTGGGCGTGAGGTCCGTTCGGTGGACCTTGCGCTCCACCTCGGAGTCCAGAAGTCCAGCGTGAGCGCGATGCTCTCCCGCTTGGCGGCCCACGACCTGGTCTGGAAAGAGTCCTACGGAAAGGTGTCCCTGACCGATGACGGCAGGGAGCGGGCGGTCAAGCTGCGGGATTCCTTACATGAGGCGGAAGCATACCTGTCACGGACGCTGGGTCTTTCCAGCGACCATCTCGAGGAGGTTGCCCTCGCGATGGTCCTCGCTGGTGGCTCCTGCGTGATGCAGGCCATCAGGGCGACAAGCAGGCAGTGACTGGAACCCAAAAAAGACGAAGGCCTTCCTCGGACGGGGAAGGCCTTCATCGTACATGTCGGGATCGGTTACACGGACTTCTGTTCCTTCGCGAAAGCTTTCATGCAGTTGAAGGTCTCGTCGCTGATATAGTGCTCGAAACGGCAGGCGTCGTTTTCTGCGGTAACCGGACTGACTCCGATTTTCTCAAGGAAGGAGGTGATCGCCACATGCCTTTCATAGGTTTTCTTGGCGATTTTCAGTCCTTTCGGGGTGAGGATGATGTGCATCTCGTCGTCAAACGAGACCAGTCCCGCCTCGCGGAACTTCTTCATCTGCTCGCTGATGGTGGGTTTCGAATACCCCATGCGGTTGGCGACATCGATGGAACGGGAATATCCCTGCTCTTCCTGGATCCTCAAGATTGTCTCGAGATACATCTCGCCAGCTTCCTGCATGACCATTGGGCGACTCCTCTTCTTTCTAAAGATACTTCCAAACGGAATTGTCGGCAAGGTGAAAACTTTTTTGACGGGGCTTGACGTGATGGGAAAAGATGGTTACATTGGCTAGTAACAAGCAAGGAGCTTGCTGATTCAGAACTTGGTGAGAATCAGGGCTGCTTCAAAAGCTAAAGCACAGAAGCAGATCGGTGGTTCCTCATTCTACCATATGTTTGGCAACCTACGCAGTGCACATGGTGCACTCAAAGGTTGCCTTTCTTGTATATATGCTCACATCAACTGTTCCAGCAGGCCGCAGAACTCCGGGTAGGTGTCTACCGAATAGGTGGCATGCGCTGGTCTGGGAAGGTGGTTGGAGTTGAAAAAGCAACTTGCCGCATGGGCGTTGAATGCCGCGTCGATGTCGATCGGGCGGTCTCCCACCATCAGCAAATGCTCCGCCTTGATCTTTCCCTTTTCCATCAGCGTCAGCAAGGCAGTGGGGTCGGGCTTGCGGGGAAAGCCCTTGTCCGCGGTGAGCTCGATGGTGAAGTATTTTCTGAGGTCATAGTGTTCCAGGTACTGCAGGACGGAAGTGGCAAGCCGGTGGGTGTAGAGATGGTTCCTCCCGCCATGGGCGATCACCTGCTCGAGCGCGTCGCCGACTCCGGGAAAGGGGGTGACGCGCTCGTAGTCGATCTGCTCGTTGCGCTGGCGGAACAGTTGCATCATGGCGGGAAGGTCGAAGTGGTAGAGCTGGTGGAAATGCGCGGCCGCATCGGGGACGGTGATGGTGACCCACTTGCGTACTTCCTGCGTGCTGACGTGGACTCCCACCTGTTCCAGCGCCATCTGGAACGAATAGGTGATCAAGGGATAGCTGTCGCACAGCGTCCCGTCGAAATCCCAGGCGATATCGGTAATCATGCCCACCATCTTAGGAAAGAACCGAAGAAAAGAAAAGGTTCAAATCGACATTCTGTGGGGTAGCCTGTCCATGGTCCATGCCCCACAATCTTTCGTTTTCCGCTCCATCCCACAAACATCTGTAGAGAGCCAAAATTTTTGAGAGATTTTTATTCCTTGTACGGGAACATGTTGTTCCTGCATTCCTGTATTTTCTTCCTTTTCCGCCCATCAAATCCCCCAGGAGGCCGGTATGGTAGTGTAGGAGGTTGCATCCATGCATTCCAAACACGACGGCACCCT
>CAJMOS010000052.1 GCA_905215015.1 uncultured bacterium
ATTAGTTATCAGGTATTTTTGCAGAATCGTGCTGTTTGTCCGAAAAATAGGTCGGGCGTCGTTGATGCCGTCACCGACCATGGCGACCTTGCCCTGGGCCTGCAGGCTTCTGATGACAGCCTCCTTCCCGTCCGGCTTGACCGAGGCGTAGACCTCGTCCACGCCGGCCTCGTTGCCGATCGCCTTGGCGGTCCGCTCGTTGTCTCCGGTCAGCATGACCACCTTGATGCCCATGCCTTTCAGCTCCTTGATCGCCTGGGCGCTGTCGCTCTTGATTACGTCTGCGACGGCGATGATTCCGAGGAACCTGCCTGCCTGGGCGAAGAAGAGCGGTGTCTTGCCTTGTTCGGCAAGGGTATGGGCCATCTGCTTGGCCTTCTCGTCAATCGGGGCATATGCTTCGACAAGGGCCTGGTTGCCGCCAATCAGCGCCTGTCCCTCCAGGTTGGCGGTCAGGCCGCTGCCAGAAAGGGCCTTGAAATCGGTCACGTGGGCCAGGGAAATGGATCTTTTCTGCCCCTCCTGCATGATTGCCTTGGAGAGCGGGTGCTCGCTCTGGCTTTCCAGCGCGTAGGCCCTTTCGAGCAGGGTTTCCTCATCGGTTCCTTCGGCAGGGACCAGGTCGGTAACCTTCGGTTCTCCGCTGGTGATGGTGCCGGTCTTGTCCAAGGCGACGATGTCGACCCGTCCGCACTCCTCAAGGCTCGCGGCGGTCTTGAAAAGGATGCCGTTTTTGGCTCCCTTGCCGCTACCCACCATGATGGCGACCGGAGTGGCCAGCCCAAGGGCGCAGGGGCAGCTGATCACCAATACGGAGATGGCGCGGGCCAAAGCAAAGCCGAAATCGGCTCCGACGGCCAGCCAGATGACCAAGGTGACCACGGCAATCGAGATGACGGCAGGAACGAAGATTCCACTGACCTTGTCTGCGATTTTCGCAATCGGTGCCTTGGTCGCGGCGGCATCGCCGACCATCTGGATGATCTGGCTCAGCGTGGTGTCCTCGCCGACGCGGGTGGCACGGCAGGTGAGGAAGCCTGACTGGTTGATCGTGCCTGCGCTCACCAGGTCTCCCTTCTGCTTGTCCACCGGGATGGACTCGCCGGTCAGGGCGGCCTCGTTGATGGCACTGGTGCCGTCGGTCACGACCCCGTCGACGGGAATAGCCTCTCCAGGCCGGACGACGAAGATGGCGTCCTTCTGGACATCCTCGATGGGGACAATCGTCTCCTTGCCGTCGATGACCAGGGTGGCGTTCTTCGGAGCCAGCCTCATCAGGCTTTTCAGAGCGTCGGTGGTGCGTCCCTTGCTCATCGCCTCGAGCATCTTGCCCACGGTGATCAGCGTGAGGATCATCGCGGCCGACTCGAAGTAGAACTCGTCCATCAGCCTCATGACCCGCCCGGAGTCCCCCGCGAGGACCGCGCCGGTCATCAGGAAAAGGACGACAGTGGACCAGATGAAGCTTGCCGCCGAACCCATTGCCACCAGCGTGTCCATGTTGGGAGCCCTATGGACGAGTCCTTTGGTCCCACTGATGAAGAACTTCTGGTTGATGACCATGACGATGGCGGCGAGAATCATCTGCAAGAGCCCCATGGCCACATGGTTGCCCACGAGGAATGCCGGTACCGGCCAGCCCCACATGTGGGCTCCCATCGAGAAGTACATCAGCGCCAGCAGAAACCCGATCGACCAGAAAAGGCGTCTGCGGAGGGCCGGGGTCTCGTGGTCCTCCAGTGCGGCCTCCTCGCTGGTGTGGCTCGCCTGTCTGGCTTGCCCTTGGAGGCTGGCGCCGTATCCGGCATCCTCGACGGCCTTGATGATGTCCTGGCTTTTGGCGGAGCCTTCGACCGTCATCGAGTTGGTCAGCAGGCTGACCGAACAGGAAGATACTCCCGCGACGCCCTTGACGGCTTTCTCGACGTGCGCGCTGCACGACGCGCAACTCATGCCTGTAACTTGATAGTGTTCCATTTCGTCAGCCTCATTTCATAAGCCGTTGCAAGGTTTCCACCAATTCGTCGATGACCGAGTCATCACCCTGGCGTACATGCTGGGCGACACAGCTGCGAATATGGCTGGCAAGCAGGACTTTGGTGAAGGAATTCAGGGCCGCGTTGGCGGCGCTGACCTGCATCAGTATGTCCGGGCAATAGGCGTTTTTCTCCAGCATGCCTCGGATTCCCTTGATCTGCCCCTCGATGCGGTTCAGCCTCCGGTTCAGGTCCGCAAGCTCCTCCGTGGTGCGCATTTTCGTCCGGTGGGAGCAACAGGTGCATTCCATTCGTGTGTTTTTCTCTTCGTTCATGGTAATCATACTATATATACCCCCTAGGGGTATGTCAATAGGGACAGAGGCACGCATTTCTTGTGGACTACATGCGGGATTTGGGTATACAGTGAATATGTCGTTACAGCCGTGAGGTTCCATATGGGGGTGGATGCGGGCGCGTACGATGATAAGCTGGTATGCAAAGAACGTTACTTTATGCCCTGATGTGCCCCTTGGCTGCGTGTTTCACGTTTGCCTCCTGTACGCGCGCCCCCAAAAAACGGGAACTGAGTGCCGGGGTTTCCTCCTTGGCGGTGATGAGCGCGGCTCCCGCCCCCGTTGCGACCACTGATTCCAACGCCAAAAACCAGACGCTTCCCAAGCCGGAAGACTTGAACGGCAAGTTCAGCTACACCTATGGCTATCTTCTCTTCCAGGCGCTCGCCAAGCAGGGCTTCGACGACCTCGACGCGCAGTACTTCGCCCAAGGCGCCTTGGACGCGAGGGACGAAGCCCCTCTGTTCAGTCAGGAGGAGATGGAGGAGACGCTCAGGACAGTCCAGCAGCAGTTGCTTTCCCGCGCGAAGGATGAATACGATGCCCTCGCGACGGAGCATCAGAAGGAGGCGGACGCTTTCTTCGCCGAGAACGGGAAGCGGCAAGAGGTGGTGACGATGGAGGACGGGATCCAGTACCAGGTACTCGACTCAGGGGATGAGACGAAGCCCCTCATTAGGCTGGACGATACCGTCGCCATCGACTACACGATCACCATGCTGGACGGAACGCTGTTGGTGGGAACCAGCCAGCGAGGCCATAGCGATGTTTTCACCGTCGATACCCTAGCCTCAGGATTCCTGAAGGACGGCATCCAGCTTCTGCACCCAGGCGCCCATTACCGGTTCTGGGTTCCCTATCCGCTGGTGGCTGCATCGGGGTATCTGCCCCAGTTGGAGCCGAATGCCGCGATCATCGTCGACCTCGAGATCAAAGAGGTCAGATATGCAGAGGCAGTTTCGTAAGGTCGTCCAGCTGGTCGTCCGGAAGTTCTGAGCGCTTGTGCCCGGGGTTATACCAGATGGTGTGGATGTGCGCGTTCCTTCCCCCTTGGATGTCGCTGGTCAGGCTGTCTCCGACGATGGCGCAGAGACTCCTGTCGGGGTTTCCCAGTTTTCCCAATACCGCTTCGAAATAGCGCGGGTCTGGCTTGCTGTAGCCGAGCTCGCCGCTGATGAAAATGCCGTCCACGTAGGGGATGATCCCGCTGGCGTGGTAACGGCCCCACTGGGTGGCGGGAATACCGTTGGTGGTGATGTAGAGCTTGTGGCCAAGGGTCCGCAACCGGGTCAGCAGCGGTTTGGTGAAGGGGTAGGGAATGCCCTCCTTTGCCAGGGCATCCCCATAGATCTCATTCGCCTTCTCGGGGTCGGCCTTGCAGCCAACCACCGGAAGAAACCGGCGGAAACGCTCGACCCGGAGCTGCTCTTGGTCCATCAATCCTTGCTCAAGCTCAGCCCAGCACTGCGCGTTGACCTGATGATAGATGGGCATCCCCTTTTCGTAATCGAAACCAATCTGGCCGGAAAGGAATTTGATGGCGTTGCGCTCGCTCTGGTCGAAGTCGAACAAGGTTCCGTCACAGTCAAGAAAAAGGTATGGGTACCGCATGGTCCCACCTTACCCTAATGCTCCTTTTCCTGTACAGTAGAAGGACGTGAGGTTCGTATGGACAATGAAGATTCGTTTCTGACAAGACATCTCTTTTTTGCCGTGGTGCTGGGTGTGATGCTGGCAATCCTCGGCATCGTCGTCATGACAAGCCAGACTACCGTCATCGCTACGGTGACCGGGGTCGCCCTGATTGTCAGCGGCATCGGCACCCTGCGCTCGGTGCTCACCTTCGCCGTCTGGACCGGGTATTTCCGTCTGCTGACCGTTCTGAAGAGCTTGATCTGTATCGTCCTTGGCCTCTGGGGCATCATGAACGCCCAGAAGAGCTTCAATCTGGTCATGTACCTGATGGGGGCGCAGATGGCCATCGGCGGCATTCTCTCGATTGTCAATGCCTACCTGCTGAGGCGGGACAACGACCAGTCGGTGGGTGGCTTCCTTTCCGACGGTATCTTCTCTCTGGTGATTGCCGCTTTCCTGTTCGTGGCTCCCCAGGCAGTCGGCCATACCCTGTTGCTGGTGGTAGGCCTCCTGTTGGTGGTCTTCGGCCTGTCCCTCTGCATCTGGGGCTTGAAAGTGCGCAGGATCAACCGGGACTTCCAGAAGATGGACCGGCAGACTACTGCCAGCGCCGAGGTGCTGGAAGAGAAGAACGTGGACGAGGAGTGAGGACAATGGACGAGAACGAGCTCCGGGGATGGGTGCGCGCGGCCCAGGACGATTTCAACGCGACCCAGTTTCTGCTTGACGAGGATCCTCTACGGGCGGAGGTGATTTGTTTCCATGCCGAGCAAGCGGCGGAAAAAATGCTGAAGGCGTATCTGGTGTTGCATGGACGCGAGGTGCCTCCGACCCAGGATTGCGTGGAGTTGCTTCGGATCTGCTCCGATTTCGACCCCGAGGTGAAGAGCCTTTCCGCCGAGGCAGACAAGCTTTCCGGATACCAGGAATTCGACCAAGGGTGGGGAGTCGTCGAGATTACCGGGGAAGAGCTGGAAAAGGTGCTTTCCTCGAGCGAGAGGATTCTCGATTACCTGGAACCGAAGCTTCAAGCCAGATAATAGAGAACCATCAACGGCATGGTCACCAGCGCGGCCAATGTCGTCATCATGTTGATTGTGCTCGCGTATTTGCTGTCGGCGCCGTACAACTGGGCCATCTGGCTCACGGTGGTTGCCGTCGGGGATATGGAGGCGAGCAGGCTGATCAGCAAGATTGTGCTTCCCTCTGGGTGCAGGGTGCCCAGGGGGGAATATTTTATTGCCGAGACGACCACGAACGGCAATGCGACCATCTTCAAGGCCACCATCAGATAGGTCCGTTTGCAGGAAAGGGCTTCTTTCCAGTTCATGCCACCCAAGACCATGCCGATCATCAGCATCGAGATCGGACCGACGGTCGCCGACATGTTTCCTAGGACTCGGGTCACCAAGTTGGGAAGGGTCAGATGGGTGAGGAAGACCACAAGTCCGATACAGGCCGCAATCAGGTTGCAGTTAGTGAAGATTTCCTTCCATGCGAAGCCCTTCGACTCCCGGACCAGGCAGAGTCCATGGGTCCACAGGAAGAAGAGTTGGACGAGGACGAAGGCGCTGGAATAGATGACCCACTGTGGGCCCAGCACGTTGGTCACCAACGGGATGATCAGGTTTCCTGCATTGGAATAGATGAGCGACGCTTTCTCCAGTCCGGTCAGCCGCAAAGGTTTGGAAATCAGGGCGACGATGGCGAACAGGATGCAGTGGATTGCCAGCGAGGCTATGACTGCCAGCAGGAAACCGTTTGCGATTTCCGGGCTGTAGGAAATCAGGAACGCTTTGAGAAAGGTACAAGGCAGGATCAGATAGACACAAAGTATGGAGAGCACCTTGCTGTCCGGACTCTTCAGAAGCCCGAGGCGGACGATGAGGATGCCGCATGCCATCATCACGAACAGGACGACGATTTCTTCAGCCAGTAAGGTTGCGATCATACGCATGTATTGTCACCAGCGAGGCTGTGCATGGCAAGAGCCAGGCTCGTATTCTGCATGCTCATCCTTTTGTGCTCGCGCCATTGCGTGAGATCCAGGGCCGTCCGATAGCCATACGGGACGTCTTTTCTGGATTTCAACTCCTTTAAAAGTAAATAGTTAAATATTCTTTCCTTTTGGAACGGAAGCCTTTATCTCCACTCACGCTCGTGGTGCTTGTTTTACTTCTTTGGGAACCTGCTGGACAATGAAAAGGTGGCGCCTTTGGTGCGGAGGAGGAAGGATGGGGGAAAAGGACATTGCGGAGAAGGTGCTGGCCGAACACGACGACGTGTTTGCCGACATTGTCAACGGCTTTCTGTTCCACGGCGAGCAGGTGGTGCTGCCCGAGGAACTTGAGGATGCGAAGGACAAGAGCCAGTACAAGGCCGACGGCAGGTTGCACGAGCAGGAGCGGGACGTGTCGAAGCGTCTCAAGGACGGGAAGGTGACGCTCGCCATGGTGGGCCTGGAGCACCAGAGCAAGGCCGAGCGGTTCATGCCGGTCCGGGTGGGGAGCTATGACTTCCAGTCCTATCGGGCGCAGCTTTCGGGGCGGAATGTGGGCAGAGTGTATCCGGTCGCCACAATGGTGCTATACTTCGGGATGAAGAGGTGGCCATACCCGAGGAACCTGACGGGGATCATCGACATGCCGGAGCGGTTGCGTCCGTTCGTGAGCGACTACGAGATGCGGAACCTGTTCGAGGTTGCGTTTCTGGAGCCGGAGCAGGTGCGGTGGTTCCATAGCGATTTCCGTTACGTGGCTGACTTCTTCGTGCAGATGCGGCTGACGGGCGACTATCGCCCGGCTGAGGATGGCGCGATCAGGCACGTGGACGAGACGCTGAAGCTGCTGTCGGTGCTGACGGGCGACCGGCGGTTCGAGGAAGTGCTCGGGATTTTGCCGAAGACGGGAGGTGTGGGCATGTGCGAGGTGCTGGACAAGGTAGAGAACAGGGGCATCGAGAAAGGTATCAAACAGGGCCTCAGGCAGGGTGTCGAACAAGGCATCGACAAAGCCCAGGTCGCCATGGCGTTGCGGATGATCCAGGCCGGGGAACCGGACGGAAAGATCGCCGAGTACACAGGCCTTTCGGAGAGCAAGGTGAAGGAACTGCATGTCCAGACAGGAAAATGATTCCTATCCTGGGGGTGCCGGGATCGGCCATCTGCGGGCATGTGCCGGTGGGAAGAGCCTTCCCGGCTTTGCAAAGGGAGACAAGATGGACATGCGGAAGGTGCTGGACAAGGTAGAGAACAGGGGCATCGGGAAAGGTATCAAACAGGGCCTCAGACAGGGTATCAAGCAGGGTGTCGAACAAGGCATCGAACAAGGCATCGACAAAGCCCGGATCGCCATGGCGTTGCGGATGATCCAGGCCGGGGAACCAGACAAAAAGATTGGCGAGTATACTGGACTCTCGGAGAGTCGGGTGAAGGCGATGCGCGGGCAGATGATTTCCGACTCTGGCTCATGAGTCCGGTCTTGCCACAGGCTCAAGAACGTTCCTGTTTTCTCCATGCCCGTGGGGCGATGAGGAAATAGGCGGCCATCATCAGGACGCTGGTCAGAAGCCAGGTGATGGGGTAGACCGAGGCGAGGACGGGATACGTATGGTGGGCGGCAAAGATGGTGGCGATCCAAATCAGGCGGAAGATGCAGATGCCGAAGACCGAAATGATGGTGGGGATGACCGAGTAGCCGATGCTGCGCAGAATCCCGCTTGTCACGTTGTAGATGACGGCGACCCATTGGAAGCGTTGGGCATAGTCGATCCTCCATACCGCGTAGGTGAGCACCTCCGGGTCCGAGGTGTAAATCCGGCAGAGGGGCTCGGCGAAGAGGGTGCAGACCAGGCACATGGCTCCGACGACCAGCATGCCCAGCAGGATCGACAGCCGCATCACCTGCCTGCAGCGCCGGTGTTTCCCCGCCCCATAGTTCTGGCTGGAGAAGGTCATGGCGGCCTGGGTGAAGGCGGAGTCCATGTAGTTGGTGTAGCTCTCGTAGGTCAGCCCGGTGGCGTTGCCGGCGACACAGGCGCTGCCGAAGCTGTTGAAACCGCTTTGTATCACCACGTTGCTGATTGAGAAGAGCATGCTCTGGAAACCTGCCGGAAGCCCGATATGGAGCATTTCCGTGAAGAGGGCCGGGGTGATTGCGAGGTCGTGGAATGAGAGATGGATGTCTCCTTTCTCCTTATGGAGGAAGCACAGGAGCATGATGGCGCTTACCGCGTTGCTGAGTACCGTGGCGATGGCGACTCCTGCGACAGCCCAGCCGAAGCCGACGACGAAGAGCAGGTTGAGCAGCACGTTGATGACGCCGGCAAGCAGCAGGGTATAGAGGGGGCGTTTCGTGTCTCCCCAGGAACGCAATACCGCTGCGGAGAAGTTGTAGAGCATCAGCACCGGCATGCCGCCGAAATAAATCCGCAGATAAAGCACAGCCAGGTCGAGCACGTCTTCCGGAGCCTGCATCAAGGTCAGAAGCGGACGGGCGGTGAAGAAGCCAAGGCAGGCAAGCAGCAGACCGCTGACCAGCCCGAGGGCGATGGCGGTATGGACGCCACGCCGGGTCTTCTCATGGTCTCCCTTTCCCAGAGCCTTGGCGATGACGACATTGACACCGATTGCCAGCCCTGAAAACAGGCTGACCTGCAGGTTGATCACGCTGCTGTTTGCCCCCACTGCCGCCATCGCGGCCTTGCCGCAGAAGTGGCCCACCACGGCGATGTCCGCCGAATTGAACAATTGCTGGAGGATGCTGGCGAGAGCGACAGGGACGGCAAAGCGGATGATGCCGCTTGCAAGAGGACCTTCGGTCATGTCGATGGATGTTCGGGTGTTCACCCCAACCATCTTATCCCTTGCCGGGCTCTCTTGCCAGTCTCTGGCGGGATGAGTGCTTGTGTGTTTTCGTAGGTCTCAATGGAAAAGGTGGAACGGAAAGCCGTTTTTCTGTCGGGTGGGCAAGAATGCGGGAACGAAAGCGCGGGCGGGATAGTAGACGTCCCATCCCGCCACACAGGAGGGTGTGTCAGCAATGGTGTTCGCAGCCGCACTCGTGGTCGTGATGTCCGCATCCGTCATTGTGGTGGCACCCGCAGGTGGGATGGTCTCCCTGGACAAGTCTTCCTTCGAGCAGGGCATGGACCAGGTCATCGCACTTTCCTTCTGCGCCGGCATAGCAGGTGATTCCGGCTGCTTGCAGGGCGGTGATGGCGCCACCCCCGATTCCACCGGCGATGACGACGTCGACGTCCAGTCCGCTCAAAAGACCAGCGAGGGCTCCATGGCCCTGCCCGTTTGTTCCGATGACCTCGCGTTGCTTGACCGTGTTCGCCTCGACCGTGTAGATGGCGAACTGCTCGCTCTTTCCGAAGTGCTGGAAAAGCATCTCGTTCTCATAGGGTACTGCAATCTTCATGGTTCCTTCCTTGACGGGTCTTCCGTCCCGCGCACACCCCCAGCCCTTGTCCTCGCCAAAGGCGACACATCCCCCACCGATGGTAAGGACTGTGCCGTTGACGAGCGCTTGGGCGACTTTCTGATGCGCGCTTCCCAAAATGTTCTGCATCGTGCTTCGACCCACCTGCATGCGCTCTGCGGCCGCCTGCTGGTCCAGCTGTACCAGGTCGACCAAACGGAGCGCTTCCAGCTCGTCCATCGTCAGGTTGATGCGGACATCCGAGGCTGGTACCGGCTCAAATCGGCGGCAACAAGGGTTCCGGTAGATGATTCTGGCGCGTATGGGGCGAGGCATGGCAGCTCCTTGTTATTGGCATATGCCAATAACTCGAAGATACCACCATTTCGCCAGGATTGCAAGGGTCAGCTGCGCTTGAGCCGATTGACCGCATCAGCCATGCGCCGGATGGCCTCAAGGACGCTTGCCCTGCGCACTCCGTAGTTGAAGCGGACGAAGCCGCGATAGGCGTCTCCACCGCCGAACCAGGTGCCGTCGTTGCAGCAGACCTGCGCCCTGATGCCGAAGAAACGGCTTGCCGTTCCACCCATGGGGCTGAGCTTCGGGTCGTACAGGTCAGGATGCTCCTTCTCGTCCTTTTGCATCAGAGGCAGGGCTTGGGAGCAGTCGACCAGACCAACGAAGCTGGCGTTCGGTCTGACGAAGACCAGTTCGGGGCAGTGCTCGGAAAAGTAGGACTCGATCAGGGCCGCGTTGCCTTCCAGGTAGGGAATCAACTCCATCAGCCAATCGTATCCATGCCGGTATGCGGCAAGGGCGATGGTGGTGGAGAAAAAGGAAGTCTCGCTTATCCGGTTTTGCTCCTTCATGACCTCCATCCGGTTCCTGAGTTCCTCGTCATGGGTGACGACGACGGAAAAATGCTCTCCAGCGACATTGAATGTCTTCGAGGGAGCCATGCAGACGGCGCACGGGCAGGAATGGGTTTCGGCCACCTCCACCATGGAGATGTGCTTGGTGTAGGAGAGGTCGGCATGGATCTCGTCGCTGATGACGGCAAGGTGGTGCTCGCCGGCTTTGCACGCCAGCTTCTCCAGTTCTTCCCTTCCGAATACGTCCCCGCTCGGGTTCTGGGGGGAGCAGAAGACCAACAGTTTCGCCTGGTCCGCCAACGTGTCGAAGTTCTCCCAGTCCAGAGAGAAGCGGTGGCTGTGCGGATCATAGCGCATCGGCCAGGGTACCAGCTTCCGGTTCAGGTTCTGGGTGATGTCCATGAAGGGCTTGTAGGCCGGCAGCGGTACGATCACCCCGTCGCCCTCTCGGGTAAGCAACCGCATCATCATGCTGACCGATACCAGCACGCCAGGGAAGGTGACCACCTCTTGCGGGGTGAGATGGGTGCCATGTCGCCGGTTCGCGAAATCGCAGAACGCCTCCTTGACGCCATCGAAGTGGGGATATCCGTAGATCCCGCTTTTTGCGGCGACGAGCGCCGCATCGCTGATTTCCGTTGCGGCACGGAAATCCATGTCCGCGACCCAGAAGGGTTCGGCATCGGGGTTGGCGCAGAACGTCTTGATCGCGTCCCTGTTCCATTTGACAGATAGCGTGTGGGTGCGGTCCACTACTTGGTCGAATTGGCTTTCCATTTGGCACTCCTATAGGTTTCGATATGGCTGCGGGGATTGATATAGGATGCCTGCCAGTTCCTCATTTGGTAGAGGAGCGCCTGCTTCGGGCAGACGAGCAGGCAGGCGAAGCAACCGATGCAGCCAGCCCCGAACCGTGGCTTCTTTCCCATGGTGATGGCAAACGTGGGGCAGATCTGGGCGCAGGCTCCGCAGGAGATGCAGACATCGCTGGCGGAAAGGAACTTTCCCGTCCTTGCCTGCGTCCGGTATGCCTTGGGCATGAGAAACCTGCCGGCGAGTCTGGCAAAGGGGAGCCGGGAAGGGATGCGGAGCGCTCCTCCGTCGATTTCCTTGGCGATTCGGGCAAGTTTTCCATCCGCCTCGTCGAGCATTGGCTTCCAGTCGAGCTTGGCCCGCATCGGTACCCGCCCCACGTGGGTGTCGATCATCCGCACCGAATGCTGGTAGCTGGGTGCGCATCCCGCCTCGGTCACGAGCTTTTCGAGAATCTGGGGAGCGAGAGAGGGCGTCTTGCCGCAGGTATGCAGGCAAAACAGGTACTTGACCTGGCTCTTGTCCGCCTGGCGGAAGGGACCTCTGAGGAAGTCGACGACAGGTGGCGAGGGGAATCCGTCGTAGACCGGTCCGATGATGCCGACCCGTTCGGTGAGAATGACTGGCTTGTCGCTTGGCAGCAGCATGATTTCGCTTTCTCCGAGCGATTGGGCCAGCTTTTGCGCCGCATACAGGCTGTTGCCGGTAGCGCTCATGACATAGAGGGTGGTTTTCATCGCAGACTCTCCAGCAGGGAATAGAAGGAAGGGAAGGTGACGTCCACCGCGCTGGTGTCGTCGATCGTCAAGGGTACCTTGCTGGAGAGCACGCTGAGGGCCATGATGATCCGATGGTCCCCATGACCTTTGACGGCGGCTCGGTGCAGGGGTTTCCCCCCATGGATGATGATGCCGTCCGGCTCTTCGGTGACTTCCGCCCCGAGCTTCTCCAGCTCCATCCGCATGACGGCGATGCGGTCTGTTTCCTTGATGCGGGCCTGGGCGACGTTGGCCAGCCTGACCGTCCCCTCGCATGCCGTCGCGACGACGCAGAGCGCGGGAAGGGCGTCCGGGATGTTGTTCAGGTCGAAGGTGCCGCCTTGCAGGCGCTTGCCTCCGGTGACAGTGACGCTGTGCTCTCCGTAGGTGACCTCGCACCCCATCGCCTCGAGGATCCGCAGGATTTCCTTGTCCCCTTGGCTATCGTTCCTTTCCAGCCCGGTGACGGTGATGGTGCTTCCGTCCAGGGCGGCGAGGGCGAAGAAGAAGGAGGCGGAGCTGTAGTCACCGGGAACCTGGGCACGCACAGGCTGGTAGCGCTGTCTCCCGTCCACATGGAAATGGCTCCAGTCCCCATTGGCCTGGTAGGAGATGCCCTGCTCGTCCAGCCATCGCAAGGTCATGCCGACGTAGGGCCGCTCGTAGAGGAGCGGCACCTCGATTTCGCTGGCACCGTCTGCCATGGCCAGGCCAAGCAGCAGGGCCGACAGGTACTGGCTGGTCGGGCACTCGATGGTACAGGTGCCGCCGGCAATCGGTCCTTGGATGGAAAAGGGTGCGTGGTCTCCCTCGCACTTCGCGCCCAGGGAGACGAGTGCGTCAAGCAGCGGCTTGACGGGACGTTTCTGCAGTTGCCCGTCACCGGTGATGGTGAACCGGAAAGGCAAGGTGGCGAGCATGGCGGTGGCCAGGTACAGGGTGGTGCCGCTGTTCATGCAGTCCAGCACGAGTCCGTCCCGTAAGGCCAGATGGGTGCTGTCCACGGTAAGGGTCGATCCATCCTCGCTGAAGGAAAGCTTGGCCCCTAGGCTTTCGGCCAGATGGAAACACGCCTTGGTGTCCCGGCTCTGCAGGACTCCGGTGATGGTGCTGACGCCATGGGCGAAAGTGGCGATCAGGGTGGCGCGGATTGTCTGGCTTTTGGAACCGGGAATCCGGATGGTCCCCTGATAGATATGTGGCAAAAGGCTCATCGATTGCATGCTCACAATCTAGCAGAAAGTGGATAAAGGGGAAAGAATGTTTTGGATAAAGGGGAAAGAATGTTTCGAATTGTTTTGTATAAGGCGTGTAAGTTTTTGCAAAAACGTGCATATGGGTGCTTGTTAAGGATTTTTAAAGTAGGTACTATATCCAAAATGTATTGGGTTTCCTCCAATAGGGAGGAGTTTTTGGTTCTACTTCAAATTTTTTGGAGGTGTTGGTATGAAGAAAACATTGTTGGCGCTGGCTGCCGTGTCCTTGTTCGCGCTGTTGCCAGTCGTTGCAGGTGGCGCTTCCGAGTCATCCGCTCCGGCATCGAAGAGCGGAACAGCCGCCACGGCGCCGAAGTACGCTGACCAGATTGTGGTCGGCAAGCTCTCCGAGCCGCTTACCTTGGATCCGAACGGCGCGGGTGTCGGAGGTGCCGAAGTTGGTGTCACCCAGCAGGTGTACGAGGGTCTGGTCACCGTCGGTCCTGACGGAAACATCCTTCCGCTCCTCGCCACCGATTGGACGATCAGTCCTGATGGCATGACCTATACCTTCAATCTCCGCCAGGGAGTCAAGTTCTCCGATGGTACGCCGGTCACCGGCGACGACTGGGTCTGGTCGCTGTATCGTGCCCGTGACTACGAGGAGTCCAGCTATCGTTTCATCGCCGAGATGATCGATACCGTCGAGGCGACCGACAGCCAGGTGGTGATTAACCTGAAGGAGCCTGCCGCTCCCTTCCTGTATGACTTGGCCAACTTCAACATGGTGGTCGGCAGCAAGAAACACTGGGAAGCGGTCGGCGACGCCGAGTTTGGCAACCAGCCTCTTGGAACCGGCCCCTACATGCTGGAGAGCTGGAACCGTGGCGAATCCCTCACCTTGGTGGCCAACCCCTACTACTGGGATGCCGGGTATCCGAAGACCAAGCGCATCCGCTACAACCTGATCAGCGACGACAACACGCGCTTGATGCAGCTGCAGTCCGGGCAGGTCGACGTGATCAATGATGTGCCTTACTCGTTGCTGCCGATGATCAGGAACAACAAGAACCTGAACCTGGACGTCTTTGAGTCGACCCAGATCCGGTATCTGATCCTGAACACCACGCTGGAGCCTTTCAACGATCCGGCGGTACGCAGAGCCATGTATTACGCGTTGAACAAGGAAGAGCTTTCCACGCTGGCGGGTGGTTTCGGCAAGCCGGTCGTCGCCTTGGTCAGTCCGACCGAGGGCAAGTGGTGCAACCTGGACCTGCCGGTGACCACCTATGACCCGGAGAAGTCCAAACAGATGCTGAAGGAGGCCGGCTACACCGAACCGGTCAAGTTCACCATCTCCGTCTCCAGCGGCAGCACCTTCTACGAGCAGGCGGCGACGCTGATCAAGAGCGAGGTGGACAAGGCAGGCTTCGACTGCACCATCGAGCTGATGGAGCGTGCCAGCCTTTCTTCCAAGTATCGTAACCTGCAGCATCAGTGCACGTTGCTGATGTGGATCGACGACATCCAGGATCCTTCCGAGGTGACTGGCTGGACGGTCGACTACGACCAGTGCAAGGCCTGGTACACCGGCCTTGTCGACCAGCCTCTCGAGGACCTGAACGCCGCGGCCTTCAAGGAGCTTGACGAGACCAAGCGCATCCAGATGTACCATGAGATCCAGCAGAGGGTGTACGACAACGCCAACGTGATTCCGCTGTACAGCAACGGATTCGCCTGGGCCAAGAGCAAGAAGGTCAGCGGGGTCTCGGTCAACATGTTCGGCGTCTATGAGTGCAAGAACTGGGTCAAGGAACTCTGATTTTCCGGTTTCGTGCGGAGCTGGCCGCCTTCGGGTGGCCGGCTTCCTTCGTTTGCTTTGGGTGGAGAGTATGAAATGGAGCGATTGAATTACTGCGTCAGGCGTGTGTTGCAGATCATCCCCGTGTTGTTTGTCATCTCTGTGGTGATCTTCTTCCTCATGCGCTTCATCGGAGGGGATCCCGCGGTCATGGTCCTGGGGGACAAGGCGACCAGCGAGGCGATTGCCGCCTTCCATCAGAGGGCCGGTCTGGACGATCCGCTTCCCATCCAGTATGTCCGCTACATGCGGGATATCCTGCACGGGGACCTGGGCACCTCGCTCTCGGTCCGCCGGCCGGTGGCGGAGCTGATCGCGACCCGTTTCCCGGTCACCGTCAAGCTGACCGTCCTTTCCGCCATCCTCTCCATCCTGATCAGCCTTCCGTTGGGCTACCTGGCGGGCAAGCACAAGGACAGGCCCGCGGACCAGGGCATCCGGGCCTTGGCTTTGGTCTTCATCGCCATGCCCTCCTTCTGGGTCGGCCTGCTGCTGATGATGCTCTTCGGAGTCAAGCTCGGCTGGCTCCCTGCCGGTGGATGGGACTCGACCAACTTCTGGACCCAGTGCAAGAGCTTGCTGCTCCCTGCCCTGACCCATTCGCTCAGCCTGATCGCGCTGTTGATGCGGGACCTGCGCAACTCGGTGGTCGATATTTCCCGGATGGATTATGTCGACTTCGCCCGCAGCAAGGGCATTCCCGAGGGCGAGGTGAAGAGCCGCCATATTTTCCGCAACGCATTGATCAGCTACGTGACGTTGCTTTCCATCCGTATCGCCTACATGCTCGGCGGCAGTGTCATCACCGAGAGCGTCTTCGCTCTTCCCGGAATCGGGAAATTGATGATCGACTCCATCTTCGGGCGTGATTATTCGGTCGTTCAGTCGCTGGTGCTGATCTTCGCCGCCATGGTGATGGTCATCAACCTGCTCACTGATATCTTGTATTCCTTCCTGGACCCGAGGGTCAGCTACCATGAGTAATATCAACCTGAAAGCGCAGATGGAACGAAGGGCGAAGGATTCCTCGACCCGCATCCCCGATTGGGCCCGCAGGCCGACCTTCATCGTCGCCTCGGTCATTGTCGTGGTCTTCTTCCTGATTTCCCTGTTCCCCGGGCTTTTCGCCCATGGCGACCCGCTGGAGGTCAATGTCGCGCAGGCGTTGCAGGGACCAAGCCGCGCCCATTTCTTTGGCACGGACGATTACGGCCGCGACATCTACACCCGTGTGATTTACGGCGCCAGGATCGATTTGGAGATGGGGGTCCTTGGCGTCATCGTCCCCTTTGCCATCGGTACCGTGCTGGGCCTGCTGGCAGGGTATTATGGCGGGCTGCTGGACAATGTCGTCATGCGGATCATCGACGTGCTGATGGCGTTTCCGTTCACCATCCTGGTCATCGTGATCATGGCCATCCTCGGACCGGGCATCCAGAATGTCTTCATCGCCCTCTGGCTGGTGGGATGGATGAGCTATACCCGCCTGGTTCGTGGCGAGGTGCTGCGGCTGAAGGATGTGGAGTTCATCCAGGCGGCCCGCGTGGAGGGATTCACCGACCGGCGCATCCTGCTGCGCCACATGTTGCCCAACGTCATCTCCAGCTCGATTGTCTATGGGGCGAGCGACATCGTCATGACGATGCTCACCGGAGCCTCGATGAGTTTTCTCGGGCTGGGCGTCCAGATTCCCTCGCCGGAGTGGGGCGCCATACTGAACGAGGGGCGTGCCTTCATCAGCTATGCCTGGTGGATCACCTTTTTCCCAGGGCTTTTCCTCGCCATCTGCGGGGTGGGATTCTCGCTGCTCGGTGATTGTCTGACCGATATCCTGCGAAGGAAGGGGCGCTGAGATGGAAGATCGGAAAGTACTGCTCGAGGTCAAGGACCTCAAGACCTATTTCGTTGGACGTCATGAGACGGTCAAGGCCGTCAACGGGGTCTCGTTCACCCTCTACGAGGGAGACAGTTTCGGACTGGTGGGAGAATCCGGCTGCGGCAAGAGCCAGACGCTCCGCTCGATTCTCGGGTTGCTGAAGCAACCGGGCCGGATTGTCGGAGGACAGATCCTTTTCCGCGGGCAGGATCTGGTGAGGATGAGCCCGAGGCAGATGCGGGAAATCCGGGGTGCACAGATCGCCCAGATTTTCCAAGAGCCGATGACCGCGCTCAATCCGGTGCTTCCCATCCGCAAGCAGATTTACGAGGCTTTCGAGCGTGGCGGCCTGAGCAAGGCCGAGCGTGAGGCGAAGTCGGTCGAGATGCTGAAGCTGGTGGGTATCCCCGAACCGGAGAAGCGGTTGGGCGAGTATCCGCACCAGTTCTCCGGCGGCATGCGTCAGCGGGCGATGATCGCCATCGCGCTTGCCGAGCATCCCGCGTTGCTGCTCGCCGACGAGCCGACCACTGCCCTGGATGTAACCATCCAGGACCAGATCCTCACCCTGATCGAGCAGTTGAAGGGTGAGATGGGCATGAGCCTGATCATGGTGACCCACAACCTCGGGGTCATCGCCCAGATGTGCAACCGAGTTGCGGTCATGTATGCGGGGCGGATTGTGGAGATGACCGACACGGTCACCCTGTTCTCCAAGCCCCGCCATCCCTATACCAAGGCATTGATGAACTCGATTCCCAACGGCAAGCAGGACCAGCTGGAGACGATCAGCGGCACGCCGCCGAATCTCTCCATGGAGATTGTCGGATGCCCCTTTGCCCCGCGGTGCACGTATGCCAAGGGGGAGTGTTTCACCACGCTTCCCGAACTGCGGGAGATTGAACCGGGTCACCTGACCCGTTGCCACCGCTTCGATGTGGTGGAGCGGTTTGCGGGGTTGATTCCCTCCGAGGAGGAGCTCCATGGCTGAAGAAGTGTTGAAAGTCGATCATGTGTCCAAGTATTTCGCCGAGAAGCGGACGGTGGTGGACCTGGTCCGCGGCCGCAAGCAGAAGTACCTGAAGGCGGTGGATGATGTCAGTTTCTCGATCGAGAAGGGGCAGAACCTCGGACTGGTGGGAGAGTCTGGCTGCGGTAAGAGCACGCTGGCCAAGTGCGTGCTCCGCCTGTACAAGCCCACCAAGGGCCATATCATTTTGGACGGTACCGATATCACGAACCTGGAGGGTGAGGCGCTCCGAAGCATCCGGCCGAAGATGCAGATGATCTTCCAGGATCCTTCCTCGTCGCTCAATCCCCGCATGAATGTCCATGACATCATCGCCGAGGTGCTTCGCGTCCACCATGTGGTTCCCGAGGAGCAGGTGGACAGTAGGGTCGAGGAGCTCTTGGCTCTTTGCGGACTGCAGAAAGAGGTGATGGACCGGTATCCTGGGGAGTTCTCCGGCGGCCAGCAACAGAGGGTCGGCATCGCCCGGGCCCTTGCCCTGCATCCCTCGTTCTTGGTGGCCGACGAGCCGGTTTCCGCCTTGGATGTCTCGATCCAGGCACAGATCCTGAACCTGTTGCGGAGCTTGGAGGAGAAACTTGGGCAGACCATGCTCTTCATCAGCCATGACCTTGCCGTCATCCACCATATCACCCAGAAGGTCGAGGTGATGTATCTCGGCTCCATCGTCGAGTATGGAGCGACGGAAGAGGTGTTCGCCCACGCGGCGCATCCGTACACCAAGGTGCTGATGGACGCCTCGCCGAAATTGGATCCTCGGGACCGGAAGCGGACGTATGTGATCGAAGGGGAGCCTCCCAGTCCGATCGACGTTCCCTCCGGGTGCAAGTTCCATACCCGGTGTCCCTACTGCAGGGATATTTGCACGAGTGAAGTTCCCGCCATGCGTGAGGTGTCAAGCGGCCATATGTGCGCCTGCCATTTCCCGCTGTAACAAGCAAAGAAGGTTGAAGATGGATAAAGAAGCATCTATTGCAATGATCAAGCGTGTCTCGGACGCCTACGGGGCGTCGGGGTTCGAGTATGACGCCGTCAATGTCCTGAGGGAGTACACCGAGGGCTATGGCCGTCAGGAGGAGGACCACCTCCACAACTTGTACGTGGAGATGCCCAGCCAAGGTGCCGGCAAGCCGGTGATGATGCTGGATGCCCATACCGACGAGGTGAGCTTCATGGTCAAGGATATCCGTCCGGACGGGACTCTGGACTTCATCGTTCTTGGCGGTATCGTCACCCATGACCTTCCCGCCCACAAGGTGATGGTGCGGACAGCCCAGGGCACCTACATCCCCGGACTGATCACCAGCGTCCCGCCGCACTACATGACCGAGGCGCAGCGCAACGCTCCGCTGGATGTCTCCGCGCTGACGATCGACGTCGGGGCCTCCAGCTACGAGGAGGCGGTGAACGAGTACGGCATCCGCATCGGCGAGCCGGCCGTCCCCGCGGTGGCCACGACCTACGACGAGGAGCACGACAACCTGATCGGCAAGGCGTTTGACTGCCGCTTGGGTTGCGCCTGTATCGTCAAGACGCTCGAGGCGCTCAAGGACGAGAGGTCCCTGGGGGTCAACGTGACCGCCGCCTTCAGCGTGCAGGAAGAGGTGGGCACCCGTGGCGCTACCGTCACGGTCCAGCGGGTCAAGCCGGATATCGCCATTGTCTTCGAGGGTTGCCCCGCCGACGACACGGTGGTTGGCGAGTATGCCAAGCAGACCCGGATCGGCAAAGGCCCGATGCTGCGCTTCATCGACAAGCGGATGATCACCAACCCCCGCTACCAGCGCTTCGCCCTGGATTTGGCCGGGAAGCTCGGCATCCCGGTGCAGAGCGGCGTACGTACCGGCGGGTCGACCAACGGCGCCCCGATTCACTTGAGCGAAAAGGCGACACCTGTTATCGTTATCGGTGTGCCTGTGCGGTACATCCATACCCACTACGGCATCGCCAAGTACCGCGATGTGGAGGAAAGCACGCGTCTGGCCGTCGAGGTCATCAAGGCGTTGGACGCTGACGTCATCGCGCAGTTTTAAGGAGCAAGCCATGCAGGAATTACAGAAACTGACAGAGGGGTACAAGCACATAC
>CAJMOS010000053.1 GCA_905215015.1 uncultured bacterium
TCAGCGAGGTGATGCAGAAGACAGGCCTGTCCGAAAACGAAGTCGCATTGCTTCTGTAGGCTTTCCGGCTAGAGGAGAGAAGCGTGACTCTTGGCGGGAAACATGTTCAATCCAGAAGCTGTCGGGCCATTTGGATGTCTAGCAACACCCGCGTCTTGACTTCATGAAGTGACTGGAGCTGGAGAGTGGGACGGAGGAATGCGCACAGCTTGACCGTGATCACCATCCCGTACAAATCACCGGAGAAATCCAAGATATGGGTTTCGAACGTGATTTCTTTTCGCGTATCTACCGATGGACGGTAGCCGATATTGGTCACCCCAACATACCAATGATTGTCCACCAACACTTTCGATGCATAGACTCCCAGTGAGGGCAGACATGCAGGAGGGGCTATATTGGCAGTGGGCATGCCGACGGTGCACCCAAGGCCCTTGCCATGGATCACCACTCCAGCGTAGGTAAGAGGAAGTTGATTCGACATGGCTCCATCATGCCTAAAGAACCACTTCTGTTTCCAGTACCAAGCAAACTGAATTCCCTTCCTTTTTCCAAACATTACATGGTATAACAGCACAAGAGGAGCCGGTCCCATGGCAAAACGATATCTTTTCATCCCCTTGTTGACAGCCGCCCTGTTGTGCATGGCATGTGACGACCCACCGGTAACGACGTACACGTACCAGGACCTGACAGGTAGCGCCCCAACCACGACAACCAGTTCATTCCTCGGGACATATTCGGTAACGGCGGGCTATGAGGCCTTTTTCGACGGGAAACCTTTCGCCATCTCCTTCTGGGCCACGGACGCGACAAACGCGTCAGGGTCGCTGGTGCGGATCTCGCCGCTCGGCTCCACTGGAACGGTGGAACGGCCGATGTACCGGGGGACGTACTCTGCAAGTTCTACCAGCGCGACACTGAGTTTTACCAAACTTGACATGAACTATTCCTTGACCGCGGAACCTTCTTTCGACACCACCAGCGGGACATTCACGCTCACCCTTGATGGGACGACAGCCTTCGTCACTGCGGAAAAGATCGACGATTTCCTGATGCAGATGGACGAGGACGATTACTACGGCACCGCGGCATTCCTGGCGAACGCCAATGAGGATTACGTGGATGGAGCTAGCTGGCAATTCTGTGATACCAGTGGCAACGGTTTCTATTTTCCCAACGGTTCTCAAGTATGCATCCACAACGTCACGACAACCAGTGGCGCGACGCTCGAGGGAACGTACGATTATCAGATTGTGTCAAACCGGATATATATATGGACACGAGGTGCGTTGAAATACGAAGACGATCCAGTCGCGACTTGCAACTATTTCATCACCATGGCCAGCAACGGAGGGGATAGCAGCACCCACAATCTGTGGGTTGACGGCAAATGCTACAGCCAGGTCAACCGCACCTGAGACCGTTTGTACGGCCTGTGCTTTTTGACGGAAAACGAGTACTATCGTAAGCCATGAGACCTACCCGAGCTTCCATTACCCAAGGACCAATTCTTCCTAGCCTGCTTTCCTTTTTCTTCCCCATCCTGTTCGGGGCATGCTTCCAGCAGTTGTACGGGACTGCCGACGCGATTGTCGTCGGACGGTTTGTCGGATCCGGGGCATTGGCTGCGGTCGGTGGTGGGACGACGACCTATATCAACCTGATTCTCGGCTTTTTCATCGGCCTGACCAGTGGAGCAGGTGTCATAGTCAGCCAGCTTGTCGGCGCCCGCGAGAAAGAAACGGTTCATGAAGCTATCGAGTCCGGTATCGCGCTGGCCCTTGTCACCGGCGCGATCATCACCGTACTTGGGCTGTGGAGCGCACGTGGCGCCATGCGCCTGATCGGCATGCCAAGCGACATTTTCGATATTTCGGTCACCTACCTGCACATCTATTTCATCGGCTCAATCCCCACCATGCTGTACAACATGGGATCCTCGATCCTCCGTTCCATGGGAGACAGCCGGCACCCCCTGTACATCCTGGTCATCGCCTGCGTCGCGAACATGGTCCTTGACGTGCTGTTCGTCGCCGTTTTCAAATGGGGCATCAAGGGTGCCGCTTGGGCAACCGTGGCCTGCATGAGCCTTTCCGCCATGCTTGTCTTCCGGTATTTGGGAAAGAACTATGAGCCGTCCTTCCGATTTGTATGGAAGGACCTGAACCTGGACAGGAAACTGGCAGGACAAATGCTCCGAATCGGGCTCCCCACCGGAGTCAGAGGGTCGATGTACGGTATCAGCAACATCATCATCCAAGCGGCGCTCAACACGCTTGGGACCACCGTGCTGGCCGGATACACGGCCTATTCGAAGATGGACGCGGTCTTCTGGATGATCTGCAACTCCTTCGGCGTGGCGATGACGGTCTTTGCGGGGCAGAACTACGGAGCTCGGCAGTACGCCCGCATCCGAAAGGCGAACTGGATCAGCTTCGGCATCTGTTCCGCCATCACCGTCGTTCTCTCGGTCTTCACGCTGGCCTTCAACAGGCAAATCAGCAACCTGTTCACCAGCGATCCCGCCGTCATCGACGTAGCAAGCCAGATCTACTGGATCATCACCCCCATCTACCTTTCCTACATCACCCTTGAGATCATGCCGGGCACGATGGGAGGATGCGGGCAGACGTTCATCCCCACCCTTTTCTCCATCATCGGCATCTGCGTGGTAAGAATCCTATGGGTCGTCTTCTACTTCCCCACCAGCCCGTCCATCTTCAGCCTGATGGTGGTCTACCCTGTTTCCTGGGTAGTCACCTCGGTCGCATTCTGGATCTATTATGCATCGGGCAAATGGCTGGCAGCGAAATAGGATCAAATGATTTCCAGTGCGAGACGGACCATGTCGTCAAACTTGGTCTGACGTTCGATGGCGGGCACCTGGCTGCCGTCAACCAGACTGTCGCTGACCGTCATGACCGACAGGGCACGTCGGCCCATTCCGGCTGCCTGGGTATACAACTCACTGCTTTCCATGTCGCACGCAAGCACCCCGTAGGGCAGCACCTTCGCGATCTTCTTGTCCGTATCCTCGTCGTAGAACTGATCCATGGTGAGCACCTGCCCCACCTGGAAGGACATGCCCAGTTCCCGCGCCTTGCCCACGGCCGCTTCCAGCAACCGCCAATCCGGAATACAGGAAAAGGAAAGATTTCCAAAACGGTTTCGGTTGACCGCGCTGTCGTGGGTGGAACCCGAGGCGATGAGCAGGTCGCGCAGCTTGAGTTGCGGCGCGAAGGTACCGCAGGTACCGACACGGATCAGCTCCTGCACGCCATACTCCGCCATCAGTTCATGGATATAGATGCCGATGGAAGGAATCCCCATCCCGGTACCTTGCACACTGACCCGCTTGCCGTTATAGGTTCCAGTAAATCCATACATGCCACGGACTTCCGTGTAGCAGGAAGCTCCATCCAGAAACCGCTCGGCGATGTATTTCGCCCTCAGCGGGTCGCCAGGCAAAAGCACCTTGTCGGCAACTTCCCCCGCTTGCGCTCCAATATGCAGACTCATACGGCTCCTTTCGTTGACCAAACGCCATCGCTATTCTATCATGACTTCCGCTGGAGCTGGAATAACGGAACGGGGTGTGATTCCCCGGCGGTCCCGCCACTGTAATCGATACGAACAGGAAAAGCCATTGCACGTCATGCGAGAAGGTTTCCCCAGTAGGTTGCAATCGTAAGCCAGGAGACGATTCCATGCTTGTTACATTCTTCGTGGAGAAAGAGCGCAGCATCCCACTGTTCCCGTCGTCACGAAGAATCCAGCGCAACTTAGAGGAGGCCTTCCATGAAGAAGCGCGGTTTCTTTTTCGTGGCTCTGGGACTCACTGCCGCCACCGTGGCGTATGCAGCTGACCAGAACTACACGGATCTCGGCACAGCCCAAACTCTTGAGGTGACCGAGAACAAGCTCAGTGACGCACAGGTGAATACCGGAAGCTACGTGACTGTCATCACGAGAGAACAAATTGGGAACTACCATGCCGAGACGCTCGACAAGTTGCTGCAGAAAGCGGCGGGCATCACCAATTACGCCGCAGGCTCCATTGGTTCACTCAGCACCCCACGTGTCATGGGGGCGACCGCCCAGGACACCTTGATCTACATCGACGGCATGCAGGTCAATCCGGTCTACAGCACGTTCGACCTTACCACAGTGCCCACCGCAATCATCGACCACATCGAAATCATCAAGGCTGGCAGCGGCAACATGAACGCAGTCGCCGCTGGTGGTATCATCAACATCGTCACCAAGAAAGCGGATGGCAATGCAACGAAGAAGTTCACCCTCACCGCAGAGAATGGTTCTTACCTGCCCCGCAAGTACACGGACAGCGACGGGGACAAGGAACATAACTGGAAAGGATTGGTAGACACGCAGAAACTTGACCTGACCTATGCCGATGCGTTCGGCAAGATCAACCTGCTAGTCAATGCCGGCGGGGTGCTCGCCAAGAACCACTACACCTATGATGCGGGCGGCAACACCTACCTGCAGACCGACAACAAGTTCAATGACGCCCATGTGAACGCAAATGTCAGCGGCACGGTCGGGGAAGTCACTTTCCGTTCGAACAACATGTTCTCCTACCAAGACTACGATTCTCCGGCTATTGGCTACTATTCCGCATCGACACAGAAAACCCTGACGCTGACCACCTCAAACTCCGCCGTCTGGAGGGGGTTCACCTTCTACGCGGATGAGCGCTACAGCAGTATCGAGTATGAGCCAGATTCCCCTTATGGGTATGACAAGCATCACATGAACAAGCTGCACTTCGGTACCGACTACACCTTCACCTTCTCGGAAGACATCTCCCTGAAAGTGGCTGGCGACTTCACCTATGACAAGATGATCGATCATGAGACAGATGAGGACTACGACAGGGTCGTGCCAAAGTTCTCGGCATCAAGTTCCATCTATCTTGCAGGCGGTACTATCGGACTTTACCCAATGGCGAGCGTTTCCCTCTACTCCGACATGGACGGCATGAAGAAGTTCTCGACCAGCGACTCCTTTGGCATGGTCTGGCAAGCCCTCGAGGAGCTGGAAGTAACCGCCAACCTCGGCTATGCCGAAACGGTCCCACGATTCGACCAGTTGCACGGCAGTTACGGCAACGAGAACCTGAAAACCGAAAAGGCAACCAGTTTCACCGTAGGAGCGAACTATACCTATGACAAGCTTCTGGTCTCCAAAACCACCGCTTTTGCAAAGTACTTCAATGACTTGATCAATTACGATACCTCATGGATACCGCAGAACATCGACGATAGCGCCTTCTTTGGTTTGGAGGAATATATCGGAGTCACGCCACTCGCTACCGACAGGCAGGCTCTGACCGTCTGGGGAAGCTACCTGCTCAACAAGAGCTATGACCTGTCGGGAGACTACGATATCGGAGACGACCAACCAATCCGGGGTAACCATACCCACCTTGTGAAACTAGGAGCGGACTACCGCTGGGAGATGCTGACAGTCACCTTTGATGTCGCATGGAACAGCGAGCCCGAGGATACAGACACCGACAGCTACTGGCTCGCCAACGCAGCCGTCACCGCCCAGGTTACACAGGACCTCAGCATCTATGGCGCCATCGACAACCTGTTTGACACTGACTATACCAGTCAGGCAGGAACAGCGATGCCCGGCATGAAGATCCGCCTTGGCGGGACCTGGAAGTTCTGATGGACAACGTGATGGCACTGATGCAGGCAGGGGGGGCGGTCATGTGGCCGCTCTTCGCCCTGCTGGTCTTGGTCCTTGTGCTTGTTGTCGAGCGCATCATCACCTTCGCTCTCGCCACCAGGCGCGGGGAGAAGCTCGGTGAGGCGAAAGCCTACCACGTCCTCTCCCTGCTCGACCTGGTCGCCTCCATCGCTCCTGTCCTGGGGTTTCTCGGGACGGTCACCGGCATGATCAGCGCCTTCCGCGCGATCAGCCAGGCGGAGACGGTCAGGCTGCAGGTGGTCGCCAGCGGCTTGTATGAGGCGCTCTACACCACGGCCTTCGGCCTGATCATCAGTGTCGTCGCTGCGGTCTCCAGCCACGTGCTCGGCCTTTGGGCGGACAGCCTATGCAAAGACGAAAGCGCAGAGAGCTAGCGCAGTCCAGCGACATCGCCTTCCTGCTGATCATCTTCTTCCTGCTGCTCGCCGGGCTGGATGTGTCGAAGGCAATCTCCTACCGGCAGGTGCAGCCAGCCGGAGGAACTGCCGACGCAAGCCCGGTTTCCCTGACGCTGGAGGATGGCGACATCCTCCGTTACCGGGACCAGACCATTTCCCTTTCCCAGTGCGAGGAACTGCTGGGCCAAGCCAGCCAGCTTACCTTGACGGTAGACGACCGCGCCACCTGGCAGGGAGTCGTCGATATCCTCTCGATTGCCGAGGAAACCAAAACAAAGGTGGTGCTCCATGCGACGACATAAGCACACCATTCCCTCCAGCTCGATGAGCGACATCGCCTTCCTGCTGTTGCTCTTCTTCCTGATCCTCGCCATCACCAGCCGTACCACCCCGGTCGCGGTCACCGCGCCAGACGCGCCAACCTGGGAGGAATTACAACAGGAATACCCGACCATCTATGTCTCCAAAGAGGGAACCCTCTATCTGGGGGAAGCGCCGCTCGACCTGGCCACCACCACCCTTCCCGAGGAAATCTGTCTGCTTGCCGACAAGGAGACGCCGTTCGCTCTCATACAACCCGTCCTTGAGCTCCTGAAAGCACAGCACGTGACCACCATCCACTGTCTGGTCCAAGGGGAAAACCATGCGTGACCATTGGAGATGCTGGGTCATTCCCCTGACCGTCGTCCTTTCCATCCTGCTGCTCTGGCTCCCCTTGGGGGGCTACGACAAGAAAGCCCTTTTTGTCCATGCCGATATGGCGACCCTGAGCTTCAGCACCGTCCAAGTTCCTGATGCTTCGGCCACGGTTCCCGACGATGAAGACACCTGGAAGCCGATCGAGGTCACCGAACCTGAAATCAACCCGGTCATCGACGAACCAGCGGCACCGGCGGAACCGGTCGCGGCAGATCCTCCCCCAGTTGCCGCGCCCACCACCACCCAACCCGCGCCCCCGCCTGCGAAGCCTTCCCCGGCCCCGACCGGGCCATCGACCCCCTCGTCGGGGAACACGCTGACAGCCGGCTATGCGGAAGTCGACGGGGACACGATCGCCCCGAGGTATACCAACTTCAAGCTGCAATACCCTGCCATGGCGCGCAGGCGCAACATCGAGGGAACGGTGTTGGTGGAAGTCTATGTATCGGATACCGGGAACATCGACAAAGTGGAATTGCTTGAAGATCCTGGACATGGATTTGGAGAGGCCGTGCGTGAAGCCTTCAGACATGCAAAGGCGAGTCCCGCCATGCGTGGCAACAAGACGATTGCCGTCGTTCAACGGATTCCCATCAAGTTTTCCCTACGCTAACGGTTGCTGGCTCCTCAGCAGCTCCCGCTTCTCTTCCGCCAGCCTGGACACCAAGGCTCTGATTGCCTGGAATTCCGGATCGCAGGCGATAAAGGCCCAGCTCTTGGTCCGCTTCAACTGCAGTCCGTTCATCACCCGCTCCACACTGTAGAAGTTCATGCTGATACGGCTCGACGTATAGGGCAGGAAGGCCGACGCGTAGAACATCGCCTTCGACTCCCCTGGCTGGAAGGTCACCAGCGTATCCACCCCCATCAACGTACGCTTTTCCCGAGCGGCGTCGAGGCCCATGTCCAACATGTTGGTTCCTGCGCCGCAGTCGATGCTGAAACTCCGCGACGTTCCTCCGTCGTAGGGCGCTTCAGGGGTCAGGAGACGACCGCCATAGTTGAAGCAGAAGTTGACGAAATTGACGGGCATGTCGCCAGTCTTCAGGGCCCGGGGACCGGGGAAAAAGGTAAAGAACACCATCTGGTGGCGTGGGTTGATCACGCTTGACCAGCCGAGATCCGACTGGCGGGGAACGCGTCCGGTGATGAAATCGGTGTGGCCGTTGACCGCGGGAACCACGGTGTAATCCACTGTCCGTCCACCGCCGATGGGGATATGGGCCAGGTCATCGAACTGGATGCCGTTGGCAAGCAGGTGCCTGGTCTTGCCGTCCAGTGTGTCGGGTGGAGTCATCCACGTCTTGGCGCAGGAGTTGATCAGGCATCCCGACTCGAGAAACGGAGAACCGATGTTGTTCGACCAGACCGCAGTCCCCTCCAACGGAGCTGCGCCAAGGTTGGTCACCGTCGTCGCCGTGTAGTGCACGCACTGCCCGGGAAGCAACAGGTCGATTTTCTCCACTTGCCATTTCGCCGGCCGGTTTTTGGTCGTGCTCAGCGTCCAGATACCCCCGGAAGCAGGGTCGGTGCCATAGCGCTCCACCACCCAGAACTGGCCCTCGGTGGTGGCGACCGTCTCGTCGGGGTTCTCGTCATGCTGGGGAAAAGGACCGAAATCAGGGAAGCTGAAATACGAACCACCCATCTGGTAAAGCTGTGGCGAATGCTTCCAGAAACCGGCATTGGGGTCGCTGAAGACCGAAACTCCGCTACTGCGGAAAGCGGGAACCCACGCGCTGTTCTCCAAAGCTCCGCTGGTGTTTCGGGAGGAGAACTCGATTCCCATGCCACCCTGATCCTCCAACACGAACCGGACACAATCGTTGTCCATGACGGTGGCTGTCCGGCCGCTCCAAAGCTGCAATCTACGGATATCCATGGTCCTCTCCCTCTCCCTTGCATAGTAACCCCTCGGCAACAGAAGGAAAAGCCTCGCGTGAAAAGGAGGGGCGATCCTACTGCACTTCCTGCCACGTGTTGGAGTATGATAAGGACATCCTGCCCCAAGGAGCCGTCCATGATCAGAGAAAACAACAAGCTGTTCGCACTCGACACCCCCACAACCAGTTATCTGTTCCAGGTAAACGAGACCGGGCATCTCGAGCACCTTCATTACGGGCGAAAATTCCAGCTGCAGGCTGGCGATCTGCATGCTTTGGAGGACAAGCACCGCCATACCATCGGCGACGAGCCTGCCTATGACGAGGACCACCCCACCCTGTTTCTGGAAAACCTCCCGATGGAATATTCGACGGAGGGAAAGGGAGACTACCGGGTCCCGATGGTGGTGGTCGACCATGATGGCGGCTTCACCACGCTGGACTTCATCTATCAGAACCATCTGATTACTGCCGGCAAGCAGGTGGTTCCCCACCAAGGGGCTCAGGCCTACGGAAGCGTGCAGAACTGCATGTCGCTCCGTGTCGAGCTCCGGGATTCCCAGCTGCCCATTTTTCTGGTCCTTTTCTATACCGTTTTCGAGGACTCGGACGTGATCCTGCGATCCACCCAGCTGATCAACAAGACCGACCACCATATTTACATCCGCAAGCTGGATTCGCTGCAACTCGATTTGTCCGACTCCAACTGGGACTTGGTCACCTTCAACGGTGCCTGGGCGAGGGAGCGGATCATGGAGCGGGCCCGCCTGCGCCACGGAAGCCACGTCAACGAAAGCCGCTCCGGGCTCTCCTCCTGCGACCACAATCCGCTTCTGCTGCTTGCCCGCCCCGACGCGACAGAGAAGCAAGGAGAAGTGATCGGCTACAACCTGATCTACAGTGGCAACCACAAGGAGGAAGTGGAAGTCTCTCCCTTCGGAAAGACCCGGCTTGTCGGCGGTATCAACGAGTCCACCTTCCTGTGGAAACTTCCCAGTGGTAGTTCGTTCACCTCACCGGAGGCGATCCTGACCTACTCCACCGAAGGCTTCGAAGGAGTCAGCGCCCGGTTCCACCGCTTTGTCAACGAGCATATCGTCCGCGGAGTCTGGAAATGGCGCGAGCGGCCGGTTCTTTGCAACAGCTGGGAAGCAACCTATTTCGACTTTGACGAGAACAAGCTGTTGAACCTGGCCAGAAGCGCCGCCGCCCTCGGGGCCGAGCTCTTCGTCGTCGACGACGGCTGGTTCGGCAGCCGCGATGACGACACCTCAAGCCTGGGAGACTGGTTCCCCAGCCCCCAGAAAATTCCATCCGGCCTGAGTGTGTTGAGCGACAAGATCCATAACTTGGGGATGATGTTCGGATTGTGGGTCGAACCGGAGATGGTCAACAAGGAAAGCCAGCTTTACCTGAAGCACCCCGACTGGGTCGTCGCCATTCCGGGAAGGAAGCCCAGCGTCGGCCGGCACCAGTACATCCTTGACCTGACCCGCAAAGAGGTGCGCGACTATCTGTATGACGCCATCGGCAAAGTGCTTTCCGAGGCCGACGTCAACTACGTGAAATGGGACTGCAACAGGCTGTTCACCGACCTGTACACGGTGAGCGACGAGGTGAAGAACATGGGCGAGTTCCCCCACCGCTACGTGCTGGGGCTCTACGAGTTGCTGGACCGCTTCACCAAGGCATTTCCCAATGTGCTCTTCGAGGGTTGCGCCTCTGGGGGCCAGCGTTTCGACCTGGGCATGCTTTGCTACGTCCAGCAAATCTGGTGCAGCGACAACACCGACGCGCTGAGCCGAATCGCCATCCAGGAAGGAACCAGCTATGGCTACCC
Source organism: uncultured bacterium (assembly GCA_905215015.1). GTDB lineage: Bacteria > Spirochaetota > Spirochaetia > Sphaerochaetales > Sphaerochaetaceae > RUG023. The sequence continues at coordinate 10,566 of CAJMOS010000053.1, forward strand.
TCTCTCGACAATCGGCTGCCATGTCTCGACCGTGCCAAACCACCAGACGCTCCGGATGACAAGCTTGGAGACACGCGCCAACATCGCCTTCTTTGGCGCCTTCGGATATGAGATGGACCTCGGGGCAATGAGCCGCGAGGAGAAGCAACAGGTGCGCGAGCAGATTTCCTTCTTCAAACAGTTCCGGGCCGTCTTCCAGTACGGCACTTTCCACCGTGACCAGCATGGGAACATCACCCAGTGGACGGTGGTCAGTCAGGACAAGCGGACCATCCTGGTCCTGTGGAACCAGGAACGGATGACGGTCAATGGCCCGAACGACATCCTGCTCGTTCCTGAAGCGGAGGATGGAGCGTTGTATGAAGTGCTCTCCCGGCCACAGGAGCTCGAGTTGGCCTCCCTTGGCGCGCGGGTAGCAGGCAAGGTGGCCCCGCTGACCAACCTGTCCAGGAATCCGAACGCTACCGTCAGCGCCAGCATGGAGCACTATCTGGTCAGTGGCGGCCTTTTGAAATATGCCGGCATCAAGCTCCCCGAGCAGTTCCTTGGCTGTGGCTTCGACGCCGAAAGCAGGATTCTTGGCGATATGGGCAGCCGTATCTACATCATCAGGAAGCAGTAAATGGCGACCAAGCAGCACACGATTGTCATCGCAGGGGCAGGCACCTTCGGCACAGCGCTCGCCGAACGGTTCTCATGGAATCTCCACAATACCGTCCTGCTCTACAACCGGGACCAGAAGGTGGTGGACGACATCAATAAGAACCACCGCAATTCCAAGTATTTTCCCGCCCACGTCCTTTCCACCGCGATCAGGGCGACCACCGACCTAGAAATCTTCGCCTACAGCGATGTGATCCTTCTCGTCATTCCTTCCAAAGCGATCGTTCCTTTTGCCGAGCAGGTCAAGCCGATTGCGAAAGGCGACCCGCTGGTCATCAACTTCGCCAAAGGCATGAGCGACGACGGAGCCTTCATCACCGAGCGCATCCCTTTCTCCCGGACCTGCAGCATGAAGGGACCATCCTTCGCCATCGAGGTGCTCAACGGTCTCCCGACCGGATTCACCTTCGGAGGCTCCCGCAAGGACTATGAGGACTTCAGGGACACGGTCCTGCCCCATACCTCCATCCAGCTGGACTACACCAATGACATCCGGGCGGTCGAGTTGCTCAGCATCCTGAAAAACATGTATGCGATTGCCATCGGCGTAGTGTCCGGACGGTACAACTCCCCCAACGTGGATTTCCTGATCTATACCAAGGCGGTGAGGGAGATGCGCGGTTTCCTCTCCCTCTTCGGCTGCGACCCCCAGTCCATTTTCCTGTACTGTGGCATCGGGGACCTTGGACTGACCAGCTTGAACGACCTTTCGAGAAACCGAACCATGGGATTGCTGATGGGAAAGGGCTTCGCCATCGACCAAGAGGGATCGCCCACCACGCTCGAGGGGTATCGGACGGTCCGCTACATGCACGATTTCATCGTGGCAAACAAGGTCGGGCAGGATTTCCCCATCGCCCTTGCCCTTTATCGCCTCCTCTACGAGAAGGAATCCGTCAACCAGTACATCAGCACCGTGCTTGATTGTTGAACCCTATCCAGATCGGGATGAAGCGGAAACACACAGAAGGGCACGAAAAGGGAATGAAGCTTCAAGACGGCATGTAGCAACCTACACAAGGGAAGATGATTCGTGAGCCGGAGTGGCAAGCAGGCGAAGTACGGACACTCTGCTATGAGAGTACCGGCACCATGATCAAGACCACCCGCAGATGAGCTTACGGATTCAGGGACACCCAGCAATTCTTTTCCAAGACCTATGAGAACTCCCGCAAAACCGGCTATCCCACAACATGCTGCTTTGAACCTGAAATTTTAACGTCTCCTTCAACATATACAGTGCCCACCCATCAGTTGGTGTAATGTGCTACTATTCTTTGACCAGCTTTATTGTTAGCATCGGGCAAACACCTTAATCACTAACTTTGCCCTTATTCTTGAATCCAATCCGTTTTCCTGCTATGATTTTAATCAACAGAGTTGCCCGAGGTTTCTGTGTCGGGGACCAGGCTGGACCTCTTGGTTCAGCCTTTTATTTTTTCTCACGGATGGGCGAACTGACATGGATCTGAAGAAACCTCTGACTTTCGCGGAACAAGTGGAGAAGTTGAAGGAACACGGCATTAAAATCACGGATGACGAGCGGGAAAATGCGGAAAGATACCTCAGTCACGTCAATTATTACAAACTGACTGGATACACCCTGCAATTCCGTAAAGACGTTGAAAGCAGCGATCTCGTCACATCTCATCTCTTCTCTGAAATAAAGAAACTGTACGACTTCGATGCCGAGATGCGACAAATGCTGCGCAGGTATCTGGAAGTCGTAGAGACATACTGCAAGACACAAATTGCAAACACTTTTGCACTGGAGAAGTGCACAAATCCTCCCTATGATCAGCATTACGATGAAGCCAATTATTTCAACAAGGAAGGCTTCCGGCACATCATGCAAAATTTCGAAAGGGAACAATCCTACTACGCCGACAGCCTCATCGTTAAGCACCACAAAGAGAAATATGAGGGCAAAATGCCTCTGTGGGTAATGACGGAGCTGATGTCATTTTCGAGCGTTTCTAAGCTTTATAACGCGATGTACCAGTCCTCGAAGCAAAGGATTGCAAAGAACTTTGGAATTGGGTATGAGACGCTAGAAAATCACCTTCACTGTTTGTCAGTACTCCGGAACAAGTGCTCCCACGCGGGACGGCTCATGGACATCCGTTACAATCCACCGGCGAAGCTTTCGCAGAAATTTTTACAGAATCACCCCTCTGTCAGCAACTCCTCTCTCTTTGCCTACCTACTCGTGCTGAAATGGAGGTTGCCAACACCAGAGCAGAAAGATAATTTCCGAAAGAATCTTTTCGTAATTCTGAAGAAATACAATGATGCCATCAATCTCCCTTGGATTGGATTTCCGCAAGATTATAGGAATATCATATGAGATTCCAATAAGCGTATTTCTCTAATGAAGAGAAGCCGCCTGCTTTAGGAAACAAATGTGGCTATAAAAAAACGCCCACAAGCTTGCACTCTTGGGGGCGTTCCGCATGTATGCGGGGGAGGTTTTCCGCTGTTACCTCAAAAGAACTGAGGGGAAAAACAACAGGCGAAAAACAAAGATGGAACCGAAAAGAAAGATTTCCATCACTATTCCGGAGTATACCAATTTCCCTCAGAAAAGGGAAGCCCTATTTCGAAAAATGATGAGGAAACCGTTTGGAAAGACGCATGACGCTACCGGTGCGGACGCCCGCAACAGGGGAGAAGCAACGATTGTGGGCGCATGGATTCTATCGGAGCTCGAAGACAACGGTAACCTCTTCGGTGACGTCCAGGGTTCCGCGCTCGATGGCGGTCGAGGCCTCACTGGCGGCCATTGGCGCCCCCAGTTTGTAGACCGGCACGGGCATGGTGTCGCCGCTTCCCGCCGCAATCGAGCGGGCCTTGCCCACCCGCAGGGAAAGAGGAGACGCATAGGCCTCTGCCTTTGCATAGGCGTCACGCACAGCCTCTTTTCTGGCTTCGGCATAGGCGCTGCTCTTGTCCTCCTTGTCGAAGGCAAGGGAGGCAAGGGAAATGGAGTCGACCGAACCGAGTTTGTCGACGATGGCGCCCAACTGGTCCAAATTCCTGACCTTGACCGAGATGGATTGTCGGGAAGACTCCCCTACCAGCACCTGGGTGTTGTCCTTCCACTCGTAAGAAGGGGAAAGATGGACGCTCTGGGTGGCGATATCCTTGCTTTCAATACCCTGCCCTTTCAGGATCTCAAGCACTTGGGCGACCTTGCTGTTGGCGGCGGCAAGCGCCTCGCCGGTAGTCGGACGGGTCTCGTCAACCTGCACAAAAAAGGTGGCGATATCGGGAACCACCTGGGCGCTTCCCGACCCGGTGACGGTGATGGTACGGCCGTTCGGGTTCAGGCTCTGGCAACCGGAAAAGGTGACCGCGCATACGGCAATCAAGGTAAGAATCCATCGCATCATCTCTGGCTCCTTTCGTTTGGAGCGTCCCTCAGTTCGGGACGCCTGGCGCACTCCTTCAGGAAGAAGCAGACGGCCATCAGCATGATTCCATTATCGTACATTCCTGTACCGATGTCACGAAGCACCTCCTCGACAGGCAGGGAAAGGACGTCAAGCTGTTCGTTGGGGTCCAGTTTCTGTCCGTCGACACGGCGTAGCCCTTCGGCGAGGTAGAAGTGGGAGCGGTTGCCCATGAAGGCGCTGTTGGGACTGACATTGCCAATCTCCTCCAGTTTCTCCGCCTTGCTGCCGGTCTCCTCCAGCAGTTCCCGGGCGGCGGCCACTTTCGGATCCTCTCCCTTCTCCACCAGGCCGGCAGGAAATTCGCGGGTGACGGTGGCGCTGCCGTGGCGGAACTGCTGCTCCATCACGAACATCGCCCTGCCATCCTCGTTCCGGTACCAGGGAATCACGGTGATCCACTCGGGGCTCTCCACCCGGCAGAAGTCTCCCGTCCTGCCGTCGCTCGAAGACCGCTTGACGAGCGTGACATCAAAAATCGGACCGTGCCAGGCAAGCTTTTCCTGCCCGTCATCCTTCCAGACGAGATGGTCCGGGTGAAGGGGGTCCCCCATGAGAAACGGGTCGTTCACTTGAGTTGTTCCTCCACCTGTCGGGCAATCGCTGCAAAGGCTTTCGCCGAGGCGCTCTCCGGATGGGAAGAGATCACGTTGTCTCCGGCGTCCTCCTCCTGGCGCAGGGCAGGCTCAAGGGGAACAAACCCAAGGAAGGGAACCCCCATCTCCTTCGCCATCTTCTCTCCGCCACCCTTGCCGAACAGGTCGATCTCCTCGCCGCAATGGGGACAGACCAGCCCGCTCATGTTCTCGACGACGCCGAGCACCCTGACCTTCATCGCCTTGGCGAAATTGACCGAACGGCGTCCATCCAGGACAGCCACTTCCTGTGGCGTGGTGACGATGACCGTGCCATCCAGGGTCTTGATCGTCTGGCAGACAGTCAGTTGCTCGTCGCCGGTTCCCGGGGGAGAATCGATCAACAGATAGTCCAGAGCGCCCCAGTCGCACTCGGCAAGGAACTGCCTGATGGCGGCCTGCTTCATCGGCCCCCTCCATACGACCGGCTGGTCCTCGCCTACGGCGAAGGCCATGCTCATCACCTTCAGCCCCTTACGGACCTCGAAGGGCTCGAAACTCTTGCCGCCATCGTTGCTGACCAAAGAACCATCCTCGCAACCCAGCATCTTGGCGACGTTCGGACCGTGAAGGTCGGTGTCCAAGACACCTACGGTCTTGCCCATGGCCACCAGCGCATTGGCCAGGTTCACCGTGACGGTCGTCTTGCCGACGCCCCCCTTTCCGCTCATGACCAGCACCTTATGCCTGATCGCTTCCATATGGGCCTTGATCGCGTTGTCCTGCGCGACCTGGGCCTCGAAATCAATACCTTCACCCATGTGAAAACACTCCTCTCTGAACCATAGCCATTTCCGCCCAGACAGACAAGCGAGCGACCTTGAAAACCAAGTTTCTAAAGCATTCGCTTTACTTTGTCCAAACAAACTAAATACCTATATCAAAAACAGTAAAAAGAGATGGAATAGGGTTTCAATTCTCCTTGATACTTTTGCTTTCTTTGCGCATAATACGATGCTGGATGCAAATCGCATCCAGATACTCGTAAGAGAAGGAGTTCCGTCTATGTTCTTCGAAGCAGCAAATCAGCTCGTGACGAACCTGCAGAATGGCCTTATTTTGTTGGTGCTCGGCATGGGTACTGTATTTGTATTCCTGGCAATCCTGATCTTTGCTACCAAGCTCATGGGAAAGATTGTCAAAAAGTTTGTGCCGGAAGTGCCGGAAACAAAGCAACCTGCGGCGAGCGCTGTCGTGACAGCCCCTGCAGCCGGCAACGACGCGGAAATCGCCGCAGCAATTTGCGCCGCAGTCGTGCAGTCCAGAAAATAACCAAATGGAGGAAGTCTTCAAATGAAACAAGTCAAATTCATGTGCACAGCCTTCCGTGACGGTTTCCAGTCCGTCTACGGCGCTCGTGTGTTTACCAAGGATTTCATGCCGGCAGTCGCCGCAGCCCGCGAAGCCGGCATCACCCATTTCGAGGCTGGTGGCGGTGCCCGCTTCCAGAGCCTGTACTTCTACAGCAACGAGGACGCCTTCGCCATGATGGACGAGTTCCGCAAGGTCGCCGGCCCTGACGCCGACCTGCAGACCCTCTCCCGCGGTGTCAACGTCGTCGGACTGGACTCCCAGCCGAGGGACATCATCAAGCTGCATGCGCAGATGTTCAAGAAGCACGGCATGACCACCATCAGGAACTTCGACGCCCTGAACGACGTCAACAACCTGATCGATTCCGGCAAGGCCATCCATGACGCCGGACTCCGCCACGAGGTCACCATCACCCTGATGAGCCTTCCTCCGAAGGTCACCGGCGCGCACGACCCCGATTTCTACGAGAAAGTGCTCAAGCAGATTCTGGATGCGGGCATCCCGTTCGACTCCGTCTGCTTCAAGGATGCCTCCGGCACCTCTACCCCTGCATATGTCTACGAGACCGTCAAGAGAGCCCGCAAGCTGCTCGGACCCGACATGACCATCTCCTTCCACAGCCATGAGACTGCCGGCAACTGCGTCCTGCAGTACTGGTCTGCCTTGGAAGCTGGCGCCAACAGCCTCGACCTCTCCATGAGACCGGTCTCCGGCGGTACCTGCCAGCCCGACATCATCACCATGTGGCATGCCCTTCGCCATACCGAATACGACCTCGGCATCGACATCCACAAGGTCCGTGAGGCCGAGAATGTCTTCATGGACTGCATGAAGGACTATTTCATGCCTCCAGAAGCCCAGAAGGTCAACCCGGAAATCCCGTTCTTCCCGCTCCCCGGTGGCGCTCTTACCGCCAATACCCAGATGTTGCGCGACAACGGCCTGATGGACAAGTATCCGCTGATCGTCGAGGCAATGGGCGACACGGTCGCCAAGGGCGGTTTCGGCACTTCCGTCACCCCGGTCAGCCAGTTCTATTTCCAGCAGGCGTTCAACAACGTCATGTTCGGACCTTGGAAGAAGATCGCCGAAGGCTATGGCAAGATGGTGCTTGGTTACTTCGGCAAGACCCCTGTCGCTCCGGATCCGGAAGTCGTGAAGATCGCCAGCGAGCAGCTGCATCTTGAGCCGACCACCAAGAAGGTTGTCGACATCAACGACGCTGATCCGAAGAAGGGCGTCAAGGCCGCGACCAAGATGCTCGAGGACGCAGGCATCCCCGTCACTGACGAGAACATCTTCATCGCCGCCAGCTGCAAGGAGAAGGGCATCCTGTTCCTGCAGGGCAAGAGCCATGTGAACGGCATGAGAAAGGCAGATCCGAAGGAAGTCGCAGCCAAGAAGGCCGGCGAGTACACCGTCACCGTCAACGGCAAGGCCTATGGCGTCAAGCTTTCCGCCACCAGCGCCACCGTCAACGGCCAGAGCTATCCGCTGTCCGTCGCCTACGGTATCGATGCCGAGGCTGTCGCCAAGACCCAGTCCACGGCTGCAGCCGCCGCTCCCGCCGCCAGCGCCGTTCCCGCCGGTCCGGGAACCGACGTCAAGGCGCCGATGCCGGGCCTCGTGCTCCGCATCGAGGTGAAGGAAGGCCAGCAGGTCAAGAAGAACCAGCTGGTCCTCGTCATGGAAGCCATGAAGATGGAGAATGAAATCTACGCCCCGTGCGACGGTACGGTCACCAAGATTTCCGTCCAGCTGCAGCAGCAGCTCCAGGCTGGCTCCGTGCTCATGACCATCGCGTAAGGAGATCCGCAATGATTGGTGAAATTGGAGAAGGTTTGAGACAGCTTTGGCAGTCTACGGGCATCGTGGGCTTCGCCGGGCAAGTCGAGGGTTTCGGCCTCGGCAACCTGGTGATGATCTTCGTTGGCTTCCTGCTGCTGTATCTCGCAATCAAGAAAGGGTTTGAACCGTTGCTTCTGATCCCCATCGGGTTCGGATGCTTCCTGTCCAACATCCCTCTCGCATACATCTCCGGCGTTGACCCTGCCACGGGCAACGCGGGATTCATCAAGGTGTTGTTCGACGCGGGTATCGACCCGAAGACCGGTATCTTCCCGATTCTGATCTTCATGGGTGTCGGCGCCATGACCGATTTCGGACCGCTCATCGCCAACCCGAAGACCCTGCTTCTCGGAGCAGCTGCCCAGCTCGGCATCTTCGTCGCCCTTATCGGCGCCCTTTTGCTGTCCTTCATTCCGGGCTTGAACTTCACGTTGCACGATGCGGCTGGTATCGGCATCATCGGTGGCGCTGATGGACCGACTTCCATCTTCGTCGCCAGCCGTCTGACCCCGAACCTGCTCGGCTCCATCGCCGTGGCCGCCTACAGCTATATGGCGCTGGTTCCTATCATCCAGCCGCCGATCATGAAGGCGCTCACCACGGAAAAGGAGCGCAAGATCAGGATGGAACAGCTGCGCCCGGTCAGCAAGACCGAGAAGATCATCTTCCCGCTCGTCGTGCTCTTCATCAACGCGCTGCTGCTTCCCTCCGCCACCCCGTTGCTCGGAGCCCTGATGTTCGGCAACCTGCTCAACGAGAGCGGCTGCACCAAGCGTCTGAGCGATACCGCCCAGAACGCCTTGATGAACACCGTCACCATCTTCCTCGGCCTTTCGGTCGGCTCGAAGATGGAAGCTTCCAAGTTCCTGACACTGAACACCATTGGTATTCTCTGCCTCGGACTGGTCGCTTTTTCCTTCGGCACTGCCGGTGGTGTCCTGATCGCCAAGCTGATGAACGCCGTTGATCCGAAACATCCGATCAACCCGCTCATCGGTTCCGCTGGAGTCAGTGCGGTTCCTATGGCAGCCCGTGTCTCCAGCAAGGTCGGACAGGAAGCCGATTCACAGAACTTCCTGCTCATGCACGCCATGGGCCCGAACGTCGCTGGCGTCATCGGCTCTGCTGTCGCGGCAGGCGTGATGCTCGCCGTCGTTCCCTTCATGGAAACGCTCTGAGGATTGATGTCGCACGCATGGCGGAGAGTCTCGGCTCTCCGCCATGTTTTTTTCCTCACAACTCTTTCAACTATCCAGTCGGGAAAGACTTGGGCTGACACTCTCGAAATCGGATCCACCGGCATGTTCCGGACATGCTGTCCATGCTTTTCATTGCTCTCACCTTCTATTACAGTGAGAG
>CAJMOS010000054.1 GCA_905215015.1 uncultured bacterium
GATTCCCATCAGCGCGGCGATGTAGACGATCGCGTTGAACCCGGCAGTCTGCCACAGCGTCATCAGCGTGTAGATCGGGCGGAACCAGCGCGGGTTGACGATGAAATATATTGGCGCAAGCCCCAGCTTCCCGCGTAGCAGGTTGATGATGCCGGTGGAGGGAGAAAGGAAACTGGCCACCATGCCGCAGACGACCACGACGGAGATGAAATACGGAAGGAAGGTTGCCGTCTGGGTCAGCTTGCTGATGAACTTGCACTTCATCTCGGTGATGGCGATGGCGAGCACGATCGGCACAGGAAAGCAGACCGCCATCTGCCAGAACGCGATCAGCAAGGTGTTCTTGATGGTCCGGAAGAAGTCCGGGCTATCGATGAAATCCCGGAAATTGGCGAACCCGACAAAGGTGCTGCCGGCAAAACCCCGGAAGACATTATAGTCATAGAACGCGGTACGAAGCCCGATCATGGGCTTGTAGCAGAACATCAGGTACCAGACAAAACCTGGAATCAAGAGCAGGTAGAGGTCCCAGTCCTTCCAGATGCGGTGGCCAATAGATTCCTTTCGGTGAAGCATGCGGACTCCTTTTGCAGACATCCTTTTTCTCCCATGGTTTTCCGGACCTGCCAATCAGCAATTTTCCCGAACTCCGTCAATTTGGATCAAAAGGCATCAGCAAAAAACCCAAACATCGACAAATTTCCTGAATCGTCCGATTTTCCTCCACCGCTTGGATTTGTCGGCTACAATAGGGACCGGAGGGGGTATCGATGAAAGGCGTCTACCGGCACAAACTATCCACTATGTTCCTGCTGCTCGCGCTGGTCATCACCTTGGTCTGCGGCCTTCTGGTGGGAAGCCTGATGCGGCAGCTGCGCAAGGCGGACATCGCCTCCAAACGCATCGCAAGCGCCAGCCTCGCACGGTACGTGGACACCGCATTCACCACCATCCTGCGAAGCCAGGAGTCTTTCCGCTCCTCCGACGCCCTTTCCGCCTGGGCGGAGAGCAAGGACCTGAACCATTTCTATTTCAATTCCATCGCGTTGTTGAAGGAATTGCAAAAAAGCATCAGCCCCATCTCCAGCATCTCCTTCGACCTGGCCGTGACCGGGACGATGGCGGACGGGACGACGGTTACCAAGCGGGGAACTACGTCGAGGGAAGCCTATTTCAGGGATGAAACCCATCTGAGCCAGGAGCAGCAGCAATGCGTCAGCCGTCTGGTCGAAGAACAGATCGCCACTCCGGTGCTGCTGCCGGTCTACCAGAATGACCGGTTGAGAGAACTTTCCATCGTCACCACGTACGGCTATGCCGTTCCCCGGACAGTCATCATCACCCGCATCGACATGGATTCCATCATCCCCGAGGAAGAAGAAATGCGCTATGCCATCGGAAGCGAAGCACAGGTTCTTGCCACCAGCCTACAGGGTGACGAGAGCTTTTCAGAAGCTTGCGAACGACTGGACAAAAGCCCGTATCTCATACAAGGCAACCGTTTCGTTGCGGTCTACCCGATAAGCGGGACACCATGGAACCTGTATATCGCCATGGAGCTTCCCCCCTATTGGGCCTTCACGCTGACCACCGTCCTGTGTGTGCTCGGCATCTTCTTCATCTGTTTCCTCGCCTTGAGGAAGATGGCGGACAACCTCTACCAACCTATCAGGGAAGTGCTCCCCACGGCCGAGGGTGACGCCGGAAAAATCGACGAGTTCGCCCTGATCAAGGAAAACGGAAGAAAGATGGAAAGGCTTTCCCTTGAGCTGGAGGACCTGATGCAGGACAAGAAGGCGGAAGAGAACCGGAGACGGGACTTCCAAGCCTTGCAGGGCATGGCGGAACCGGACGAGCGGACCTACACCATCATCACCCTCCACTACGACATGGACGAGGAGAAACTGATGCCGCTGCGCGTCGAGGGTGCCACGCGCCAGGACGCAAGCCTCCGGTACCTGCGCTACAACGACGAGCTGGACGTGATCATCGCCCGGAGCGATGGCAGCGACTTGACGCAGAAAATCAACTCGCTGCTCGGGGATTCGAGCGTCCAAGCCGCCCTCTCCGACCCGGTCTACGGCGCACAGCATCTCGGACAGGCCTTCCGGCAGGCCCGCCACATCATGGAGTACCGGCTGGCCAATCCCCAGAAACGGATCCTGACCAGCGCCGACGTCGGAACCTTCGACCAGAACAGTTATTCCTATCCCCTTTCCGTCGAGAAGGAATTCCTGCAGGCAATGACGCTGGGAACCGACCAGGTGGAGTTCGCCATCCAGGAAATCATGGAGAGCAACCATCACCTGGCAGGTCCCGCATTCCAAGGACTGGTCCATGCGGTTTCCTCGACCATCCAGCGCGCCCTCCAGGAGTTGAAGACCACCACCAAGGAACTCTATGGGACGCAGATGAATTGGGCGACCGTCTATCAGGAGAGTTCCCGTCCGGAAACCCTGGACTCGCTCTTCGCCTGCGCAAGGAACATCTCCAAGGCGGTGAAGCAGCGCGGGGCGAGCGACAACGACAAGATGCTTGCGCTGATGCGCACCTATATCCAGCACCACTACTGCGAGGATATCGGCCTGCAGGATCTGGCGAACCAGTTCAACATCACCGCCAAGTACTGCGGCAAGCTCTTCAGCCAGCTTTCCAACGACACCTTCAAGAACTACCTCAACCAGTACCGGGTCGACCGGGCAAAGGAGATCCTCGAACAGAATCCCATGACCCATATCGTGGACTTGGCCCGGGATATGGGCTTCAACAGCTCGACCAGCTTCATCCGGGTCTTCAACCGGTATGTCGGCATGTCCCCCAAGGCCTACGCCGACTCCGTGGCGACGAAACATAAGGAACCATAAGATGTGGGCGACGACCTATCCTTCCGGCCAATTGCCGGATCATGAGAGGATGCAGGCGGACCTGATGGTGGGCCGCCAGATCATCCATAACGGACACTACGAGATGGAAACGTGCCTCGAACCGGTCTCCTATACAGACCATATCCCATGGGAGACCATCCCCTATGGGGACGAGGAATGGGTCTTTGCATTTGCCCGCCACAGCGTGCTCGCCTCCCTTTGCCACGCCTACCTCGCGACGGGACGGGAGCCTTACAAGACCACGCTTCTCTCTGTCTGGAAGGATTTTCTGGATAACCAGCCCTACAAGGAAGACCGGAGGAAAAGCACATGGCGGAGCCTTGAATGCGGCATCAGGGCCGAGGTGTGGCTGCGAATCCTGGAGCTGATGCCGGGGGAGATTCCCTTTGCCAGCCAGATCGAGCAGTCCCTCAAGGAACATGGCAGGTTGCTTTTCGAGACGCACGGTCCTTTCCACCGGCTCTCCAACTGGGGGGTCATCGGCGACCATGGTCTCCTCCTGCTTGGGCTCCATACGAACAACCGGCAGTGGACGGAAACCGCCCTGGACAGGCTTGCCGAAGAACTTTCCTTGCAGACGTTGGAAGACGGCATGCATTGGGAACAAAGCCCGCTCTACCACGCCCATGTGCTCCACGCGGCACTGGATGCGCTTTTGGTCACCGGCATCCGCAAAGGCAGGCTCTTTGCAACGACAAAACGGTTGGCAGAAGGCCTGGCCAGGTCCACCTACGGCAAGGACCACGTCTACCCACAAGGGGACAGCGACCTGATGCAGGTCGGGGACCTGCTCACTCTTGCCTCCATCCTGTTCCGCGACCGGCACCTCTACCGGGGCTGGTTTTTCGAGAACGAGATGGACGGCCTTGTGAAACCTTCCTGGAACATCCGCGCTGGCAGCCACGACACCTTTGCCCGCGCGAGCGGGAACAGCTACCTGCGCGGCAGGCGGTTCGAGGTCCATACCCACGCCGGTCCGCTGGGCAGCGGCCATGGGCACCTCGACCAAGGACATGTCGACATCGTCCTTGACGGGAAACTGGTCATCGGAGACAGCGGGCGCTATACCTACCGAGACTGTCAGGAGCGGGAGTTGCTGAAGAATCCCGTCTCCCACAATACCGTGTTCTTCGATGCAGACGCGGCGGCGGAAGGCAGCTGGAGCTACCGGCGCCTGACCGACACTATCGGAAGCCGCACCACGCAGGGGGCGGTGGAAATGACGCTTCGGCACCCTGCGGGGGAAATCACCCGGCGCAGAGCGCTGTTGCTCGACAACCTGGTAGTGGTCATCGACGACAACTATTCGGCAAGCAACGCGGCTATCGCATGGCATGCCATGCCGACCATGGCCACAGACACCACACACGCAGGAGCGCTCTTCCTTGCGTTTGCCGGAATCGACGGAATCAGCGCCAAGCCCTGCCCGATGAGCACCAGGTACAACCAGATGGAAGAAGGCACCTGCATCCAAGGGACCTTCCACGACGTCGCCATCACCGCCTTCGCCCCCAAACCGGTCACCATCACGCCCCTTCCTCTCTCCTTCCAAGGTGACGGCGTGAGACTCTCTCCGGAATTCGGAAGCGCCTGGCATATCGAGACAGGAGAACAGGCGTACGACCTCATCTCCCGCCGGAAGGAAACCATCCATCAGGTCGATATCATCAAAGCAGGGAAAGCCGAAGGATATGGTAGCCTGCTGCTATGGGATGGCACGCAAACAAGACGGATCTTTTGACTTGGGGGCCATCAACACGTGTTGTGGCACTATGCTCGGACTGGACAGCCACAAAGATTTCGTAGATGGACACCAAATGCCATTCTCACCGAAAACAAGGCATATGTCGCCACTTCTTCTGTTTCTGTCTCGCCTGCCGCCTGCCTGCGAGTTTCATCAAGAACTGAAATAGACACACCGACTATGAGTGGTTCCTGTATTCTGCAGGACTTATACCATACCGCTCCTTGAACGCCCTACGAAATGAATGGCTAGTGGAATATCCGGTCTTGTGTGAAATCTCCTCGACCGACATGCCGGAATCTCTGAGCAGGCGGGCGGCTTCATCCAGTCTCCTTTTCTTCACATACATCAGGAAATTGACGTGGTAATGCTTTTTGAAATAGGTGGAGACATAGCTCTCATTAAGCCTGAAATGGTCGCTTACCGAGGTAAGAGAGAAACTCTTCTCCAAGCAATGCACATCGACAAAGGTGAGCATCTTACGGGAAAACTCCTCCTTCTCTCCTTTCCTCTTCACGACCAATGCTGCCGAGACTTGTCCGAAGACATCTAGGATTTCCTCTTGGTGCAGTTTCTTTATCGACTCAATTTGTCCCTTGAGCAACGTGGTGTCTGCTGAAGAACCAAACGAGGATTGCAGAATTCTTAGCAACGTGTTCTTCAAGGCAGCTAGTGTGAGGCGCAACTGCTCGTTGTCCGCATGGGCAAACATGTCATTTTGTCGAAACAGGTTCGCCAAGATAGCCTTGATTGCGTCCAAATCACCCTCGTTGGTTGCATTTACCAATTGCATTTCCATGCCGAGCGGATAACCTGCTCCCCCACCCAGACCAGAGCCAATGCCTCCGCCACCAAGCAGTTTGTTCTGGAGCGAATAGGCTGCCTGACCGTAGGATTCCTGAATCCGTGAAGGTGTATCCACGACGCTTCCCCGGACAACGAGTTGCCGGAGTTGCAAGACACGTTCCATTTCTCGGGAAAGCTCGCCGAACCAAAACCGGGTCTGCTGGTCGCATGCGACGTTGTCATCCGCATCGGAAAAACATATAAATGCCATGGTCCGCACATCGATGTCGACAGCTTCCAACCGGAAATCCTCGGAGCCCTCCTCTGCCTTTCGTTTCAGCACTAGGCGGACATCCGCTAACGGGTCCTCGCCGTTCACTCCCTCGAGATGCATCAGCACCACCTGATACCGCTTGGAGGCAAGGATTCCAGACCGTTCCATACCGTTGGCTATGGCATGTTTGCCTAAAGTCAACGTTCCCTGCAGGAGACGGAGCAGAAAAGCGGAACGGAGCATCGCTTCCTGGCGCACCCGTTCCTCGATAATGGCGTCGTTGTCTTTAATCAGGCTGTTCACCGCTTCTTTCAGCGACCCAAGGTCGTAAGCGGAAATATCCTTGGCTGCCAACGAGCTGGCGATGTCCCAGAGGGGCTTGGACTGACGGAAAGAAAGCAAGAATACGCACAACAAGGAAATCGAAAAAAGCACACCCAGCAGGAGCAGATAGCGGTTCCGCATGCGGACCACGGGGCCGAGCATCTCCAACGGAGAGCAGGCGATCACGTACTGCCATTTTCCATCTCTGCTCCGAGCGTAAGAGAGGTAAAGCCGCCCCTCCCCTCGTCCCAACGTGAAATATCCATGGTCTCCTTCTGGCAGCTCGTCAGGCAAGTAAATGTCCTGTTTTCCATTCCCATGGAAGCTCACGATGTTTCCCCGGTTGTCGGCGATATATGCATAACACAAACCCCAAGGTGCGGACTGGGAAAGCAAGGCCTGCACCTGGGACTCGTCGACCATCGCAGTGATGCATCCAAGGGCGGGCCCGACTCCGAGCGGAATGGAAAGGCCATATTCGATGACATTTCCTCCTCCCGACCCCTCAAACTCCGAAGGAACAGTACGCTCATACCCAACATATGGGGTTCGCTCTTTCTTGGATGCCTCCCATTGGCCATAACTCATTCCGCTGTTCCCGTAGCAGAGACGGAAGAAATCATCGGAGCGGTACGCATAGGAGCGGGTGACCACGTAGTCGTTCTTCCAGAACCAGATATAGTAGTTGCCGATAAAGTCGGAAAGCAAGGAATACGAAGAAAGGCTGTTGATGATCTGTTTCAGACGATAGGCGTCTTCCGCATCATTCATCTTGTCCTCAAGCATGAATGAACGAACTTCTGGACGCATCGAAATCTGCGTCAACATCATCTCCACGTTCTGGAACTCGGCACTGAAGGCCTTCTCGACCTGGACCAGTGACTGTTCCCCCTGGCTTTCTATTTGTTCCTTGATTTCCCCTGCCGCATGTACGTAAAGCACCGCCCCCATCGCGAGCAACACCGCTAGCAGGGCGACATAGGAAGCAAAAATTTTGATGAAGAACGATTTTTCCAGTTTCACAATTACCCTATTGTACACAGAATCCGCTGGGACTGCAGAAAACTGCACGCCCAGCGGAAAGAGGCAAAAGCGGTTCCAAAGCTCATTTATGGTTCTTGTTGTACCAATCGGTCATAAGCCTGATTTTCTCGGAAGCTCCTGCAGCAAGTATTTTCTTCACGTAGCCATCCCACTCCTTGTCGATATCAATCTTTCCCATGATGGCAAGGTCTCTGAATTCCTTTACCTGGGAGTCGATATCGTAGACCGCAAGTTCAGGAAAATAGGGGGCGAGCATCTCAATCTCGTCGTACCCTCCGCTTCTGCTGGCGACCGCCAGGTCATTCAGACCGGCCTCTCCCCAACTCTGTGCCATCAGGCTTTTAAGGACTGGGGTGTCAATCTTCGGTTTCTGGGCACCGAGCAAGATGAAGCGCAGCGAAGTGTTCTTGCCTCGTCTTTCGGGTTTGATGACAATGTTTCCGCTTGCATCACGGTTCCAATCAAGGCCCTCAATCCCGGCGAAGACAAAGATACCACCCTCTTCCGTCGCCGCCCAATCAAGAATCTCCATCACCTTTTCTGGATTCTTGCAGGTGGAGGTGATTGAAGTGTACATACGGATTGGGGAGCCATAACGGTAGAAACTACGGGTCCCATCCTTGCGGAGCGGTGGCTCGATTGGATAGAAGTTCGCGACATCAACGTTCAGACTTCGGAGCTCGGTTAGCATCCAGAATCCCAGGAACGCCCCAACCTTTCCATCCCGAATCTTCTCCCACATCTGTTGTGAAGAGGTGACCAAATACTGTTGGTCAATCAGTCCATCGACGTATAACTTCTGCATGTACTTCAGATAGTCCTTATAGCCTTGAGTCAGGTAGTTCGGAACGACTTTGCCATCGACAACCTGGTCACAGGCGCCGTTGAAAGCCTCCGGGAAGGTCAAATAAACTGCCGAGTAATCATTGTTTCGGGAGGCGAGACCCATCGTATCCATCTTCCCGTTGCCATCGGGATCGTCGTGGACGAACCGGTACAACAGGTTGTACCAGTCATCAGTGGTCTTCACGTCTTCCGGCTTAATGCCGAGCTTGTCCATCCAGTCCTTGCGCGCGTAGGTCATCAACGGGGTCGAGTCATAGCGGAGCAACGGAACACCATAGATCTTGTTGTCCCCATCGTATTTGCTTAGATCCCATGCCAGCGGCATGATTTGGTCCTGAAGATTCGGGCATTTCTTCAGCAAGTCGTCCAATGGCATCAGAAGTCCCTCACTTGCCCATCTCTGCAAATCAGCCTTCTTGGTGATGTTGACATAATCAGGCAAATTGCCGCTCGCCATGGTTGCATTCAGTTTCTCTTGGTATTGAGTCGATTCGGTAACAATTTCGATGTCTACACCGAACTTGTTCTCGAGAAACTTCAGGTACGGGCTTTCATTGACGTCATATCCCTCGGTATCGACGTTCACATTGGTCAAGAAGGTGAGCTTGGGAATTGCTTTTTCCTTTTCCGCCACCTCCTTGCCACCCTGTGCGAATACCGCAGACCCTGCAATCAGCAATGCAAGTGCCAACACCTTGTTCCGTGTAATCATACAAACCTCCTTATCCTGCCATGCAGGTAGTAACCAAATTTCAACCCTTTACGGCGCCAATCATCACTCCTTTCACAAAATAGCGCTGCACAAACGGGTAAACGACGAGAATAGGTACTGTGGATGCGAAGATAGCGGCCGTCTGAATCGAAAGCGTGGGCAATTCCATGTCACCTGCATCCGCAAACATATCCTGCATCTGAGTCCTCATGACCATGTCGTTCAGATAGACCTGAAGAGGCTTTAGACGAGAACTGTTGATATAGATGACTCCATCCATCAGATTGTTCCAATGGCTCACTGCGATGAACAGGAGGATTGTCGCAATCGATGCGGTGGAGAGCGGCAGACAGATTCTGCCGAAAATCTGGAGGTCGTTTGCTCCATCGATGCGCGCGCTCTCCTCCAGAGAAGCCGGCAACGACTCAAAGAAACTGGTCAGGATGATTACATTCCACGGGCTGAAAGCAACAGGAATGATCAGAGCCCAGATGGTGTCGAACAGGTGCGTGTCGCAAACGACAAGAAAGGTGGGGATGATACCGCCATTGAACAAGACAGCGAAAAGCACCATTCTCTTCAACAGCTTGCGGCACACCATATGCCTCCTGCTGACAGAGAAGGCGAACATGCTCTGCACGGTGATTGCCAGAGCGGAACCAACAAGGGTGCGAAAGACACTCACCTTGAAGCTGTTGTAGAAGGTTTTCTCCCGGAGAATCACCTGATACGCCTTGACGTTGAATCCGAGGGGCAACAGGTGAATCTCTCCTTCCCTCACCAGAGACGGGTTGCTGAACGAGATGGTAATCACATACCAGAACGGAAGCAGACACAGCAGAGCGAAGAGGCTGAGGAACAGATAGGTGAAAACCATTGGACTCTTTTTTTCATACTTCGACATACCAGTCATCTCCTCACCAAATTGTCTTGTCGAACAGCCGCCTGCACACTGCGTTTGCTCCCAGAATCAGGATGAGTCCGATGGCTGACTGGAACAATCCGATTGCCGTGGTAATCGAGTAGTTCGCCTGACCGATGCCTATGCGGTAGATGTAGGTGGAAAGTACGTCGCCAACCGAATAAACCGTCGGATTGTAGAGCACATAGATTTGCTCGAAACCTACGTTCATCAGTTTTCCGATTTCCAGCAGAAGCAACGTAATAATGGTGTCAGAAATGCAAGGAATCGTAATCATTAAGGTCTTTTGCCTCCGGGTGGCCCCTTCCAGGACAGCCTCTTCGTAGAGTTCGGGGTTGATTCCTGTCAAAGCAGCAAGGTAGAGGATGCTACCCCATCCCGAGGACTTGATGATCTCGGTGATGACCACGATTGGCCGGAACCATCTCGTTTCCGCCATGAAGAATATTTCCTTGCCACCGAAAGCTGTGATAAGTTTGTTGACCAGCCCAGTACCCGGCATCAGGAACTGAATGACGATT
Organism: uncultured bacterium; assembly: GCA_905215015.1. Classification (GTDB taxonomy): domain Bacteria; phylum Spirochaetota; class Spirochaetia; order Sphaerochaetales; family Sphaerochaetaceae; genus RUG023. Next base: position 10,059 of record CAJMOS010000054.1, read on the forward strand.
GAACCGAAGACGACCCAGGAAACGAAATGCGGCAGATAGATGATGGTCTGGACATAGCGTTTGAACGGATTATTTGCAGGAATCTCATTAATCAGCAAGGCAAGGAAAATCGGGACAGGAAAATAGAATACCAGCTTCAATAGACTGATGTATAGGGTGTTCAGGACGAGATGGAAAAAGTTGGGGTGTTTGGTAAACAGGAAGATGAAGTTGTCGAGTCCCACCCATTTGCTACGGAATATTCCCAGAGCGAAGCTGAACCGTTTGAAGGCGATAATCAGGCCTGCCATCGGCAGATACCGGTACACCAACAGAACCACCAACCCAGGAAAAGCCATGAACAACAGATATTTCGACTGGTCCACCCGCTTGAGGAATGGAATTTTTTTCGGTTCTAGAATCTCATTCTTGTTTTTGTTTCCTTTCATCAGGAACCACCCTTTGCGTCCAGTTTACCGTGGGATGGAGGGGACGCAAGGGACACCTTTTCGGGGGGTACATTTTTTTAGAATTGTCGAAAACAGGACTTCAAACAACAATTTTCATGACAAGAAATATGCGAAGAAACCGCAATCCTTGCCAAAGGAAACAGTCACCTAGCATTCCATTTGGCCCGCTTGTCTCAGTGGATTCCCCAGGAAAGCACCCTGCGTCTCATTCCCTCGACATCCAGCACGCCGTAGGCAAAGCCTTTGCGTACCAGCTCCGCAGGCACATACGGGTCGTATTTCTCGAAGACCGGGACCTCGTTCGGATAGACCAGATCGAGCGGATCGAAATTCCTGGAAGCCTCTTCCCGCACCACCCGGAAGAATTCCCTGACGTCCGCCTGCATGGTGAAGCGGAGGTAATAGGGACGCGAGGAAACCAGGCTCTTCAATCCGAGACGGCTGGCGCACTTGATTTTCAACAGCCGCTCGAGGGCGAGGAACGCGAAGGTGCCAAGCCAAGGAAACAGGGCGTACATGTTCCCGCCAAGATGGATCAAGGGGCGTTCCATCTTTGACTGGAAGAAGACCTTGCGCGCCTCGGAAAGCCGGACGCGGGCATGCCGCAAAAGGTATGGGTAGTCCGTATCGCTGGACAACACCCCATACATCCGTTCCAGGATACGGGTGTGGATGTCGCCCGCCACATCCCCGAAATAGGCGGGAATCGAACCCTTGACCAAGGTGACCGAGACACGCAACTGCTTATGGTCGACCTCGTCGACATTCCAGACACGGCCCGCAAGGGCGATCTTGTTGCCCGGTTCCGGAGGGCGGACAATCGTGCCCAGTTCCTCGCTGTCCGCATGGACCGAATACTCGACGTTCTCCTGGAATACCGCATAGAACTTGAAGGAGTTGACCACCTTCTCCCCTGCTATCCCGACAATCAGGCCGCCATTTTCCGTTTTTTCGATATGGTCGATGGCAAGCAGGTGCCTCAAAAGCAACCGGTAGTCATCCTGGCCGATGTGCGAAAAGCTGGAGAGGGACAGTACCCTGGTGGCCAGCTCGGCAGGAGTCATCTCCCCGTCAGATGCCAATGTGCTCATCGTCTGGTGGTAGAGCAGGCTGAACGGCAACCGCCCCATCCGCGGTGGTTCGACAAAGCGCTCCTCGATATAGAGCTGGACCAGAGAGATTCCCTGGATCAGGTACCAGGGAATCCGGTCGGGGCTGATCGCCCTGCTGTCCTGATGCTCCTCGCGCATGACGAACCACATCTCCGAGGGATTCCCCCGCCGTCCGGTCCTTCCCAGCCTTTGCAGGAAGGCGCTGACCGTATAGGGAGCGTCAATCTGGAAAGCCCGTTCCAAACGGCCGACATCGATGCCAAGCTCCAGCGTCGCCGTGGCGCAGACCGACTTCAGCGACAGCTCGTCCTTCATCTCCGCCTCGGCGTCCTCGCGGAAGGAAGCGGAAAGATTCCCGTGATGGATCAGGAAGCGGTCGGGCTCGTGGCGCGCCTCGCACAGGTGACGCAGTTGCTGGCAGACGGTCTCGCATTCTTCCCGCGAGTTGGTGAACACCAGGCACTTGTGGCCGGCCGAATGGGTGAAGATATAGGCGATTCCCGGATCCGGGACGTCGACTTTGTGCGGGACATCTTCTTGCGGCAGTTCACCCGCCTGCGGGTCGGAATGGAAGAAGTGCTCCATCGAGAGCCTCCAGGTTTCCTTGCCACCGTCAAACCGGGGAATCGCCACCCGTCTCCGACTGCCAGAGCCAAGCAGGATTCCCGCATCCTCGGGATTTCCGATGGTGGCCGACAACCCGATCCGACGGGGGTCGCAGCCCGCCTCGCGGGAAAGACGCTCGATCTGGCAGATGGTCTGTAATCCCCGGTCCCCCCGAAGCAGCGCGTGGATTTCGTCGATGACGACGAAGCGGAGGTCCCCGAAAAGGGATGGCAGGGCCATGTGCTTGTGGATCAGCATCGATTCCAGCGACTCAGGGGTGATCTGCAGGATACCCGAGGGATGGCGGAGCAGTCTCCGCTTCTGGCTGTCAGGGACATCTCCATGCCACCGGGTCACCGGGATGCCCTGATTCTCGCAAAGCTCGCCAAGCCGCTCGAACTGGTCGTTGATCAAGGCCTTCAAGGGAGCGATGTAGAGCACGCCGATGGTGGATGAGGGGTCTTCCTCCAGCAACGTGAGAATCGGGAAGAAGGCCGCTTCAGTCTTGCCACTGGCGGTCGAGGCAGTCAGCAACAGGTTGTCGTCACTGCCAAACAGCACTTCGCCCGCGGCGTTCTGCACCGCCCGCAAGGCGCTCCACCCGCTTTTGTAGATAGCATCCTGGATAAAGGGAGCATACCGGGAAAACACGTCCATCGCCTGCCTCAGACCGTGAAGGTCTTGTAGTCCTCGGATGACTCGTCGCTGACAGCCCCGGACTTGGCGAAGGTGAAGCCTTCGGACTTGAGCAGGTCCTCCATCCGCATCTCCGGATGCTGGTACAGCAGGTCAAGCAGCTCGATGAAGTCGCGGATGACCTCGCGGGGGGTGATATGCTGGTCGCTGCCGATGCGCTCGTACTCAAGCTTGATGAAGGTGGCGATCTCGCTGTCGCCGATGTGGCTCTGGTAGCCGTACAGGCCGCTGTGGATATCCGCCAGTTTGCCACAGAGCACCACCATCTCCTCCGGAGAAAGGGGATCAAGACGGATGACCGGGGCCAAAAGGTCCCGCGCTCCCGGTTGGGAGAACCGCCCCTCGGTCAGGCGCGAGCGGAGCGCCTCGTAGCTGTAGATACCACGTCTCCGGTCCTCCAAAGTCTCGACAGTCGCCCCCATCAGGAATCCGATATACCGGGCTTTGCCCTGCAACGCGTCGTTATACATGGCAAGCAGTTTCTCGTAGTTGTACTGCCTGCTCTGCGGGTTGGGAATCTTGGCGATATTGATCAGCTCGTCGATCATGACCAGCATCCCCTGATAGCCGGCAAGACGGAAGAAGAGGGCGAAAAGCTTCAGGTAGTCATACCAGTCATCATCGGTGATGATGATGTTCACTCCAAGTTCCTGCCGGGCCTCTCTTTTGGTCCCGTACTCTCCCCGGAACCAGCGGACCACCGCCTCCTTCTTCCCGTCGTTCCCTTCCAGGTAGGCATGGTAATAGGTCGAGAGCAGGCGTGCGAAATCGAAACCGTGGACCATTTCTCCGAGCGATGAGGTGACTGCGAGGATCTCCTTGTCCACCGCCTTGGAGAAGGCAGGGTCGTCAATCGAAAGCCCGCTCTCCGTGGCGGCTTTGGTTTCCGCCGCGCTGATCCAGCGGTCGAGGATCAAGGTGAGCGCACCCCCTTCCGGCTTGGTCTTGGTCGAAAGGTTGGCAATCAACTCCCGGTAGGTGGCAAGCCCTTGTCCGGAGGAGCCGTGAAGCTTGCGCTCCGGAGAAAGGTCGGCGTCCACGACGATGAAGCCTTTGTCCATCGCATAGGTCCTGATGGTCTGCAGCAGGAAACTCTTGCCTGCCCCATAGCGTCCGACGATGAAACGGAACGATGCCCCGCCGGCCGCGATGATATCCACATCATGCAGCAACGCCTGAATCTCCAGCTTTCTCCCGACCGTGATGTAGGGAAGCCCGATACGGGGCACCACTCCCCCCTTCAGGGAATTGATGACTGTCTGCGCGATCCGTCTGGGTACAATCTTCTTCTGTTCGTTCATTCGGCATCTTTCCTCAGGATAGCCCTGAGGTCCTCCCGGTAATCTTCAATCAGGACCAGCCGGTCCTCTTCACAGGCAACCACGGTATCCCCGATGCGGTCCAACAGAGCCTCGTTGACCGCGTCCGCCACCATGCTGGGTTTCAAGTGATGGCTCCGGAGCAGCTCGCCAGGATCCTTGTCATCCAGCAGGGCGGCAAGCACCTGCAGGTATGGCGCGTCCAGTCCAGTCCCATCGGAACCCGCGGCACTGGCAGGCGCATCCTGCAGGATGGGAACCGGCTCATCCTCCCATTCCGACTCGGTCAACAGGCTGTCCCGTGTCTCGTCGGAATCGCTGCGAATCTGGCTGAGCCCGGAAAGGTCGATGGTGATACGGGGTCTCGATGCCTCGAGCTTCTCCGCACGGTCCCGGTCGATTACCTGTTGGATGCAGGCGCATACCCGTTCATCATCCTTGCTGGCCTTCAGCGCCCGCCCCCGTTTCAGATAGGAACGGAACATCCGGTCTGACGCGTGCACGAAGGAGCGGATCGGCTGCAAGTCCGCATCCATCCGGTTATAGGCGGTCTGGATCCATTTGCCATGCCTGCACTGGAAGGCCCGGCAGGGATTCAGCTGGTAGCTTGCGTCATCGGCCTTTTCCTTCTCGTTGACCAGCGCTCCGCCCAGCGGAGACCAGAACCACCTGCCCGGCACTCCGAAACAGGTGGAAAAAAGGCCCAGTCCCGCGTTCACCTTCCTCCATGCCTCGGCGAACAAATGCTCTCCCTCCTCCACGCCTTCGGCAATGACCGGAGATTGGAGGAGCGATGCATTTCCCAAAAAAGCGAGCGCTTGGCAGATTTCGTGGTCGTTTCCGTCAGAAAGAGCCATCAGCGCGTGGTCCCACTTCCAAAGCTGTGCGTCCTGGTAGGGTTCCGCGGGCAATTTGTGCATGACCGCGTAGCCGAACATCCAGCAGCGAAGCGTGTTCCTTGCCTGTGTTTCCTCCGGACGACTCTGGTAATAGCCCTCGTCAAAGCGCCGCATCAGCTCCAGACATCCTTCGGCGGTCGTGGCTCCGATTCCATTGAGAAGCTCGTACTGGTAGAGCCGTTGGAAGGTGATGGGGGCGGCCGGATATTGCCCGTCACGTACTTTGGAACGCCAGGAAAAATATCCTCTGGCAGCCTTCGGACTAAGATCATAGTAGGTGGGATACGGAATCGTCGGGGCGGCATCCCACGGGACGTCGTCCTCGTAGTCCTTCATGCAGAGCGCCATCAGATAGAAGTTCTTCCAGCGCTGATAGGGAGAGCCGTCACCCCGGTAGTAGACCTGGTACATGCTTCGTATCCGACGGGGGACATCCGCCTGCCGGGGAATGGGGGTCTCGGTGAAAAGCGCGGGCTGGGCAAGCGTCACCACCGTGCTGCCTTGCCCGCCGGTCTTCCGCATCGCGCGGGACAGGAGCGAACGGACGACCGAAGGCTCGCAGTCCGCCCCCAATCTCACCCCGACCCACGGGAAACCGTGCATGTGATGCGGCAGTCCCACGCAGGCTTCGTGCGATGCAGCAAGTGGCGTGCTCCCGCACTTGATGTCGCAGCATTCCATCAGCTCGCCGGTCTCAGGGTCCCGCTTGCTCACCAGGACCGCCACCCACTCGCGGGATCCGGAAGGGGTGATGACAGAGAAATCCGGCCACTTGGCCCCCTTGTGCAACACATGCGCATGATAGGTTTTCTCCACGTAACGCTCCACATCAGCCAGCCGCACCATGGCATCCGCTCCTTATCATCTGTTACACTTATCATAATATAAGCAATAATACAAGGATAGCAGAGGCTACCGCATAGGGTTTCCCTTTCCTTGCCAGGACAGCCTGCTCCATACGTCATTTCCGTGACTTGGCATTTTTCGGTTCCGGAAATATGTTTTGGAGGGTGACACCCATCCTTTCTCCTTGTATAATGAAACCACAATGTCTGAGGGGGAAAAGGACATGCAGTTGCACCTGTATGCCGTTTGTGCCGCCGACGTAATGGGCTGCATATTGCTCGTGCTGACGTTTATTTGCCTGCGCACAAGACTGGCCAACCACACTTTGGAAAATAGGATCTTTGCAAGCAGCATCGTGCTCTGCGCGGTCGCCTGCCTGGGGGATCTGGCGATTTGGAGCATCGACGGCAACCCGTCCGCGATCGTGCGGGCCGTCGCCCTGGGACTGGACACCGTCATGTACATCCTGTTCATGGCGATTGTCTTGCTGTGGAATCTCTTTCTCTGCGCCCACCTGTACCGTGGCGACCAGGCCATCGTCATACGGAAAACACTTCCCGTGTCGGTTCCCGTCGGAATCGCCTGCATCCTTACGTTGCTCAATTTGCGTTTCCCGTTCTTTTTCACCATCGACGGGACGGGATGGTTCCACAGCGGTCCGGTCTTTCCGCTCTATCGCCTGGTTGCCGTCTACGGCCTGGTCTATAGTCTTGTCACCTACCATAAGTTCCTCAGGGAAAACGGCCACCTCGAGTTCTTCCCGGTTTCCGCGTTCCTCTTTCCCATCATCCTCGGCTACCTGATCCAGATCATCGTGCCCGGATTGTCCGTCGGATGGGCCGGCACCGCCATCGGCATCACGGCCATCGCCCTTTGCCTGCAGAACGAACTCTCCTTCACCGATGACCTGACGGGGTTGTACAACCGCACCTATCTGGATTGCCTCGAGGACCGGCTGCTGCAGAAAGGCAAACGCACCCGGATCGGAGGCCTGATGGTCGACATCAACATGTTCAAGAACATCAACGATTCGTTCGGCCATGTGACGGGAGATTCCGCTCTCGTCGACTTGGCAGGCATCTTGCGCTCGACCATGAAGGTCGATACCATCGTCATCCGCTATGCGGGGGACGAGTTCATCCTGCTGACCGCCAACGCCAGCAAGGAAGGGCTCGAGCGTCAGATCGAGGCCCTTGGCCGGGGCGTCGAGCAGTTCAATGCCGGCAATTCACGTCCCTACATGCTCTCCCTATCCTACGGCATGGGTCTCTATGAGACGGGCATGAGCATGGACCAGTTCATCAAGAAGCTGGATGTTTCGATGTACGGGTTCAAGAAGGCCTTCTACCAAGCCCATCCGGAACTCAGCAGAAGGCAAGGCGACCTGCCACTTTGCGAATGAAAGGTCTGGAGGAACCGGAAATTGACAACCTGTCGGGAGAGAGGACCAGGCGGGCTGCCATCTTGCGTATCCGTAGAGTTGCCGTATACACTTGTCTCCACGTGTAGGAAACGTATGGATTCGTACACGACAGCGTAATGCTAAGGGAGCATACATGAAGAAAAAACCCATTATCATCGGCATCGTCGTGGCACTGCTTGTTGTGGTTGCCGCCGTGCTGGGCTATTTCAACAACCGTCCGCAGAAGCTGGATGGCGGCTTGAAGCCTGGCACCTATACCGCTACCGAAAAAGGTTTCGGTGGCGACGTCACCGTCACCGTGACGGTCGGTTCGAGCAAGATCACCGCAGTCGACATCAAGGGAGACAGCGAGACTCCGACCGTCGGAGGCGCCGCGATCAAGCGTCTCGGACCCGCCATCATGAAGGCCCAGAGCCCCTATGTGGATGGCATCAGCGGAGCTACCGTCACCTCGAACGCGGTCCGCGCCGCCGCTGTCGCGGCTCTCGTCCAGGCGGGCATGGAAGGACAGGCTTCAGCTCCCGCCCCGCAGGCACAGGATGCCGCCCCGGCCCAGCGCAAGAGCGAAACGCTGACCACTGACGTGGTCGTCATCGGCGCCGGTGGCGCGGGCATGACCGCGGCCCTCCACCTCGTCGACGCGGGCAAGTCGGTCATCCTGCTCGAAAAGCGCGCGATCGCCGGAGGCAACTCCAACCTGGCAACCGCAGGCATGAACGCCGCCGAGACCCATTACCAGAAAGAACAGGGCATCGATGACAGCGTCGAGCTGTTCTACGAGGACACCATGAAGGGTGGACACGACCTGGGCGTCCCCGCCCTCGTCCGCACCCTGGCGGCAAAGAGCGCCGCAGGCATCGACTGGCTGGATTCCATCGGAGCACCGCTCGCGAAGATCTCCACCACGGGCGGGCAGTCCAAGCCCCGCACCCACGCCCCCGCCGACGGGTCCGCGGTCGGGAGCTACCTGGTTGCCAAGTTCCTGGAGCAGCTTGAGGCGAAACACGTCGACATCATGTACGAGACCGCGGCCACCAGCCTGCTGATGGACGGCGGGAAGGTCGTCGGCGTCAAGGCCGAGGGCAAGGATGCCGATTACACGATCAACGCCAAGGCGGTCATCCTGACCACCGGAGGCTTCGGAGCCAACCTCGACATGATCGCCAAGTATCGCCCGGACCTGGTTGGCACCATCTCCACCAACGCCCCTGGCATCACCGGTGACGGTATCGTCATGGCGCAGGCTGTCGGTGCCGGACTGGTCGACATGGAGCAGATCCAGCTTCACCCGACCGTCGAGCAGAGCACCGCAGCGCTGATCACCGAAGGCGTGCGTGGTGACGGCGGCATCATGGTCAACGCGCAGGGCAAGCGTTTCACCAACGAGATGGGCACTCGCGACGCCGTCTCCGCCGAAGAGCTGAAACAGGACGGCCAGTATTCGTACGTCGTCTTCGACCAGGCCATCCGCGAGGGAAGGAAGGCCATCGAGAAGTACGTCAGCCGCGGCCTGACGGTGCAGGCCGACACCATCGAGGGTCTCGCCGGGAAGCTCGGAATGGATCCGGCCACCCTGAAAGCGACGCTCGATGATTGGAACGACGTGGTCGGCGGCAAGAAGCAGGACACGTTTGGACGCACCACCGGCATGCCGATTCCCCTGGTCAAGGCTCCGTACTACGCCATCAAGGTCGCCCCGGGCATCCACCATACCATGGGTGGTGTCAAGATCAACGAGCACGCCCAGGTCGAGACAAGCGACGGCACGGTGATTCCGGGCTTCTTCGCCGCAGGCGAGGTCACCGGAGGAATCCATGGCGGAAACCGCATTGGCGGCAACGCTGTCTGCGATTTCGTCGTCTTCGGCACGATTGCGGCGGAAAGCGCGCTTGCCTCCCTGCAGTAACGCGCCATCCCATCAGCGAAGAGGAGTCGGGCTTCGGGCCCGACTCCTTTTTCATTCATACTGCAAGGCTTCAATCGGGTCGAGCTTGGCCGCCTTGAGCGCAGGATATCCTCCGGCAAAGACGCCAATCAGGACCGAGACACCCATGGCGAGCAGCAACGCCGGAGGCGAGAGGGTGAAAGCCCAGTTCTGCTGGTGGCAGACGAACATGCCGGCGGCGATGCCAGCCAGGGAACCTATGATGCCTCCGGTCACGGTAAGCACGAGGCTTTCGGTGACGAACTGCATCAGAATCACCTTTGGGCTCGCGCCGAGCGCCTTGCGGATGCCAATCTCACGGGTACGTTCCACCACGCTGACCAGCATGATGTTGAGG